>CAJXRJ010000204.1 GCA_913058555.1 uncultured bacterium | reverse complement strand
CGAGATCATGCCTAGTCTCGTGGGCTCGGAGATGTGTATAAGAGACAGGCGGAATGGCTGTGACATCGATGGCGAGTGAGAACGTTCCGCTGGTGCCCGACGAGAGGATCTGACTGGGCAGCGTGAAGCGGCCGACAGCGCCGGCGAGGCATAGGTTGCCGTTGCTCGTGCCGTTGGCCCCCGGGCTGAATCCTTGCACCATGGACGTCACGAAGATGCCGAACTGGTTGACCGGAAGCGATTCGCAGTGGAGCGTGACGTTGTTGTCCGCAGCGACGATGGATCCGGTCGCCGACGTCTCCCCTGGATTCCCGGTGCTGTTCGCCGCCGCCATGCAGTAGTTGGTCCCGATCATGGTGGGGCCCGCCCCTCCGGGATCTCCGCCGATCGACACCAGGTTCATGTTCGTGGAGAACAGAAGCGTCGCCGCGCCCGTCGTGGCGTCGATCTCCGAGATGCAGCCGGCATTGTTCAGGTCGCAAATGCCGAAGAGCTTGTTGCTCGTTTGGTCGTACCAGAGCCCGACCAGGCCCGGCATGGTCGGCCCAATCACGGTCCCGGCGCCGGTCGCGGCGTCGATCGAGATCAGCTCGCTCGTGATCGAACTGAATCCAACCAGCTTTTGAAGGCCCTGGTGATAGTCGAGGCCCCACACGCTGAGAGAACCGGTCGGGCCGATGAGCGTCGCAGCCCCCGTCGCCGGGTCGATCTCGTAAAGCCTGCCGAGGGACACGGCGTAGGTCTTTCCGTCGTCCTCGTTGTTGCAGAGCGCGAACATCGGTGTGTTGAAGCCCGGAAGCGCGGTGACGGCCCCGGATGTGAGGTCGACGCTATGGATGCCCCCCGTCACGCCGGAGATGATGAGCTCGTTGGGATCGGTTGTGTTCGCGATACCGAAGAGCTGATTGATCCCGGTGGCGATGATGGGGTTCGCCGTTCCTGTCGCGATGTCGAGCTCGTAGAGCTGACCCCCAAGCGTCGCACAGTAGGCGGACTGCGCGGAGGCGTTCGTACCCAAGAGGCCGCTGAGTGTGAGCGCAGCGAAGAGCGTGATGCGTGTGAGGGGATGAGTCATGGATGCATCAGAGCAATGTTCACAGGGCCCACAATGATGCTTCCCAACCCTTACACATGGTCAACGCGCTCCGTACTGCGGTCCCACGTGCCGGACAGCCGCGGCGGGGGGAGGAACGGGAGGCTTTGGGGCAGGTCCAATCACTTGGCTCCCACCGTTCACTAGAATCCCGCGGATGGTTGCACAAACCCATGAGCCAGTGTCCGGGGCCGAATGGCAGCGGTTGCGCAAGCGCGCGGTGCGGACCAGTCTACTTGTGGCCGGAGTGCTGGCCGTCATCAAGCTGGGCGCGGCTGTGCTTTCGGGGTCGGTCGCGGTGCTGTCGTCGCTTGCGGATAGTCTCTCGGACGTGGCGGCGTCTGGGCTCGCCCTGTGGACGGTGGAGGTCGCGCACCGGCCCGCGGATGAGGAGCATCGATTCGGGCACGGGCGCGCCGAGGCTCTCTCGAGCCTCGTGCAGGCGGCGCTCGTCGCCGCTTCCGGAGTCTTCGTTCTCTACTCAGGCATCTCGCGCTTCGTCGAGCCCCACGTCCTCACGCACACCAAAACGGCGATCTGCGTCATGGCGCTCTCCATGGCTGGCAGCGCATGGATCGTTGCCGTTCAGGCTCAGACCCTGCGCCGCGTCCAGTCCGTCGCCATCCAGGCTGACAGCCTGCACTACAAGGGTGACCTCGCAGCCAACGGCGCCGTCATCGTCGCGATCGTCATCGCTGATCTCGAGGGCATGGAGTGGTTCGACCCCCTCGTTGGCGCTCTGATCGCCACCTACCTCTTCATCGCGGCCATATCGATCATTCGCCGTTCTGTCGATCAGCTCATGGACCGTGAGCTCCCCGAGGCCATACGGGGCGAGATCGGCGAGATCATCGACGCAGATCCTGAGACGCTTGGATACCACGATCTCCGAACGCGCTCCCTCGGTACCGGCGCGCTCCGGAGCGGCGCGCACATCGAGCTCCACCTTGAGCTCGACGGGCAACTCGATCTCAACGGGGCCCACGACATCACCGATCGTGTGGAGCAAGCGCTTCACCGAGCGTTCCCTCGCTCGCAGATCACGATCCACACGGAGCCGTTCGGACTCGAGGACGAGCGCCTGGACCACATCGTGCAGGCGGAGGCCTGATGGCGGTGTCCGCGAGGGCATTCTCTGCCTTCGCCGTGATGTGGGGGCCGTGCCCCCGCCCTCGATGCAAAGTGGCGGCCTGCCGCAAGCCCCACCTCGTGGGGCTTGACAGGTCCATCCACATTATTGGAACGTCACCGAGAGGGCACCCGTCAGGTTGGACGACGCGGTGCCACCAACGACGTCGCGGTACCAGGCCTGGAAGTTCCACGTCTGGCCAGCGAGGATCGAAACCGTGCCTTGGGTGGGGTGGGGGACCGCCGACGTGTTGACGTCGAGTTCGATTCGCCCCATCGGATCCGACATCTGGACCTGTCCGTTGAAGCGTCCAATTGGACCGCCCAAGCAGAGCGTCCCGGCGCCGCCGCCCACGTTGGGGGTGTTGCCCTGGGTGTCGCTCAGAAGGAACAGTGCGAACGCACTCGCGGGCAGTCCGCTGCCCTCGATCACGAGGTTGTTGAGCGATGCGTCGTCGCTTCCATAGGCGTCCAGTTCGGCAAAGAGCCCCGCGCTATTGGCGGCCGGGGCGGCGCAGTAGGCCGAGCCGAAGGGGAACTCGCCGATTTCGGCATCGGCCGAGTTGCCGTTGGTGCCAATGCCACCGCCGAAAACCAGGGAGCCGCCGACAACGGCCCCGGCCAAGTCGCCGCGGGGGGTCCCGAAGTTGGCGTTCGTCCACGTTCCGGTCGCAGCGTCGAAGCTCTCCAAACGGTTGCTCGAGATGGGACTCATGCCGGTCTCGAAACCGCCGTAGAAGTACGCTTTGTCCTGCGCCGACACCGAGGCCATCGAGTCGCGCGGAGCCGCCAGCTGGCTCGTTGTCCAAACACCCGTGGCCGGGTCATAGATGTCCACCGTATCCAAAGAAACGGCGATGGTCGTGCCCGTGGCGCCGCCGGCGAAGACGGCCTTGCCGTCGGAGACGGCCGCGCCGAGGTAGTACCGCGGTACGGACAACATGGACGTCGACCATGTGCCGGTGGAGTCGTCGTAGATGTCCACCTGGGAGGAGGGACCAAAGCCATTCCAGCCCCCCGCGAAGATGACCTTGTCCCCGACGGTCACGCACCCCATCCAGCCCCTGGACTGGGAGAGCGACGCAAATGACCAGTTGCCGGTCACGGTGTCATAGATGTCGACCCTGTTCGACATGGCGTTGTTCCGACCGCCGGCGAAGAGCATCTTGGTCCCGACGGACGCTGCAGAAAGTGCGTAGCGGCGGGCCGAGAGGAAGTCGAAGGACCAGGTATCCGTGTTGGCGTCATAGAAGTCGACCCTGGAGGCCGGGTTGCCGCTTGGGTTGATTCCACCGGCCACTGCGAGGGTCGTTCCATTGACGGTCGAGGCGAGGGAGTAGCGGCCGAGGCCCAGCTGGGATTGGGTCCAAATGCCTGTGCTCGGGTCGTAGAAGTCGATCCGATCCGACGGCGTGCTGGAGCCCACGTCGCCTCCGATGAAGACGGCTCGACCGGCGACCGCCTCAGCGGTCAGTCGATTCCTAGCCTCGCTCAATTGGCCCTGGGTCCAGCGCTGCGCGTGGGCAGCGGTCGTTGAGCAGGCAAGCGCGAGGGCGCAGGCCATGGCGTTCTGAATGGTTTTCATGGGAAGGAGGGGGATTGGGGGAAGCGAATGAGTGGGCATGCGTCGCCTTGGTGACGCCATGGCCCGGGTGTCGCGGCCTTCCCAAAAGGCTCAACCTTCTCCCAAAAGTGCGTCGGGGCCCGGCCTGTGCGGACCGTGGGGCAGAGCTCTGTCCGCCCTCACCCGGCGGTCCCCCTGGCCTGATGTTCCCAATCCCTGGATGAGAATCCGGGCGCCGTTGAGCTCCCTGGGAGCTCCCTGAACCCCTCGCTCTGCGCACGGTGCCCAGCGAGCGAGAGATCGCCCATGTCACCCTCAGCGCCGATACGGGCCCGCCATGCGGTGCCGTCAGGCCCGCGCACGATCCTTCGCTCGTGCCGTTGGGCCTGGCCACCCTGAGCTTTCCTGCGCCGCAAGCCGCGGCCTTCGCATCAGTAGCGCGGCTCGTACATCGACTCTTCGATCCTCGCTCGAAGTTGCTCAGCCGACTCGCTCGACTCCGGGGCAAGTCCGTTCGCGCGGAGCTCGGTCGCGACCTCGAACGCGATGGCGGCGGAGATGCTCCGCAGCTTCGTCAGGCGGGGATAGAGGGCCCCCTCGTCGAGGTCCTCGGTGGTCACGGTTTCACACAAGGCCCGTGCCGCGGTCAAGAATGCGGCGTCATCGAGCCGGTCTGCCTTCGACGCCAGCGCGGCGAGTCCGATCCCCGGGAAGACGTACGCGTTGTTGCCTTGGCCCGGCCTGTGCATTTGGCCCCCGTGGGCCACCGGCGCGAAGGGGCTCCCTGAAGCGAACAGCGCTTGTCCGCCGGTCCACCGGTAGGCCTCTTCTGCCGTGCATTCGGCGCGCGAGGTCGGGTTCGAGAGGGCGAGCACGACGGGGCGTTCGTGGTGCGTCGCCATCTTCGACAGGGCTTCCTCCGTGAATGTCCCTGGTGCTCCCGTCGCACCGATGAGCACGTGGGGCTTGTGGGCGTCGATCGCCTCGACGAACGACCGCTGCGGCTCGTCATGTGCGTAGGGGACGTTGTGCGGCATCAGGTCGGTGCGCGACTTCACGACCTGGCCATCCTTGTCCACGAACCACAGTCGCTCGCGGGCCTCACGCTCATCGAGACCCTCCGCGCAAAGGGCGGTCACCATGAGATCCCCAATTCCCGTGGCGGCCGATCCAGCCCCCAGGAACATGATGCGCATGTCGCGGAAGTCGTCGCCCGTCACGCGTGTCGCGGCGAGCACGCCTCCTAGCGCCACGGCAGCGGTCCCTTGAATGTCGTCGTTGAAGCACAGTACCTTGTCTCGGTAGCGGTCGAGAAGCCTGTAGGCGTTGGGCGTCAAGAAGTCTTCGAATTGGATGAGCGCACCGGGGAAACGATCTTGGACCGCCGCCACGAACTCATCCATCAATTCGAGGTACTCCTCGCCCCCAAGGCGCGGACGTGGATAACCGAGGTAGAGGGGGTCGTTTAGGAGCTCCTCGTTCCCGGTTCCGACGTCGAGCATGACCGGGAGGCACTGCTCCGGCGGGATTCCTCCGCACGCCGAGTAGAGGGCCAGCTTCCCGATCGGAATCCCCATCCCGTTGGACCCGAGGTCGCCAAGGCCAAGGATCCGCTCACCGTCCGTCACGACGATGACCCGGACGTCGTCTTCGTTCCAGTTGTCGAGCATCCCGCGGATGGCGCCGCGGTCGTCAGGGGTGATATAGAAGCCCCGTGCTCGCCGGAAGATCTGCGCGTATTCCCTACACGCTTGCCCAACCGTCGGCGTGTAAATGAGCGGCATCGTCTCTTCGATGTTGTCGATCACCAGGCGATAGAAGAGCCGCTCGTTCCGGTCCTGCAGGCCGCAGAGGAAGATGTAGCGCTCGATGTCGTAGGCCTTGCGGCGCATGTTCGCGAGCGAGCGCCCGACCTGGCTCTCCATCGTCGACACGCGGTGTGGTAGCAAGCCGCGCAGGCCCAGCTCATCGCGTTCCTCGCGCGTAAATGCCGTCGACTTGGTTCGCGCTGGGTCTTGAAGAGTGAAGTTGCGTCGGCGTTCGTGCATGGCTCTCGGGCGTTCAATGCGGAGCATGGACCGATGGGGGGAACGGTCATGCATCCTGGCAAAGAGGGGGTGTTCGGGAGCGGACCATAGCACTTGGGCCGATCCCGCGGCGAGGGACCGCCCACCGCGTTCGAAGTGGCGTTCTCCGATGCGATGCCCAACCCGAAGGACCGGAACTTCAAGCTGCCGGGCCTTTGCGGGCTGCCGAGAAACGGGAATGTAGGAGGGATGAACTTCTAGCCGGGAGAAAGCGGGTAACGGAGCCCCTGTGCGGGAGATAGTAAGTCGTGGTGCGATTCCGCTTCCCAACCCCGATACCGAACGCTGGATTCGCGATTAATTTTGGCGATGCAGATGAGCCTGGCGTTGCATTCGCCGTGGCCCGGGACCGTTTGCGTCCGTCGTCCCGTCCCTGCCGAAAGTCCCTCCGATGACGGCCGACTCAATCCCACCCCACGAAAGCACAGGCCCATCCCACGGAGTGTCTGGCACCGATTCGACGAACGCGTTAGCTCTTGGAGGGTCAGCATGGTCGGTGACGGAACGCGTGTACGCGGATCTTCGGCGCTTGGCCGAGCTCAAGCTTCAGCGGGACCCAAAGTCGTCCTCGCTCCAGGCCACCATGCTGGTGAACGAGGTTTGGCTGAGGCTCCGTGAGACGCCGGCTTTCGTCGGCATGGAAACAGGTCACTACATAGCCGCAGCCAGTCAGGCCATGCGGTGGATCGTGGTGGACCAGGCCAGGAAGCGGAAGGCCGCGCGCCTGGGGACGTTGGCCGGACAGCAGATCGAGGATCCGACCGTCGGCGAGGACGACGGGGTCCTTGCCCTTGACGAGGCCATGGAGCGCCTCAGGGCGAGCTTCCCAGCCGAAGCCCGGGTGGCCGAGCTTCGCTACTTCACAGGCCTCTCCATCGGGGAGACCGCGGAGGCAGTCGGCGCTTCCCCCGCAACGGTCAAGCGGCGCTGGGCCTTCGCGCGCGCCTGGCTGACGAAGGAGCTCAGGCCGGAAGATTCCGTGGAATCTTGAGCCGCGACATCGAGCTCGAACGAGAAGGGAAGGGCATGCCTGATCGCCCTCCTCTCCGCCCCCAAAGCACCCTTCCGGAGCTCTTCGCCGAGGCCCTCGAGTTGGACCTCCCGGCCCGGATGAAGCTTTTGGCCAAGGCGAGGGCCGCCGATCCAGAGATTGCCCGCGAGTTGGGGGCACTCCTGGAGGCGTCCAGTGCTCCCAGTCCCGTGGACACGCCTCTCCAGATCACAGAAGAGCGGTTGCGGGCCCCGACGTTCCATGAGCAGAACCTCGTGGGAGCGCGAATCGGCGGCATGGAGGTCACCCGGATCCTGGGCTCCGGGAGTATGGGCACTGTCTTCGAGGCGCAGCAGCTGCAGCCACCCCGCCGCGTGGCCCTGAAGGTGCTCCGCCCCGAAGCCGCTGACTCGGCGCCTCGGCTGATGCTCGAGGCCGAAGCGCTGTCCCGCCTCAACCACCCTTCGATTGCCAAGGTGTTCGGGGCAGGTACCGAGAGCGTGCAGGGACGCCCGACGGTTTGGATGGCCTTCGAGTTTGTCGACGGAGCGAAGACGCTCACCGAGTACGCGACGGGCCGTGGGCTCACCACGCTTGAGCGCGTGAAGCTCATGGCCGAGGTCTGCCGGGCCATCGAGCATGCCCACAGCAAGGGCGTCCTGCACCGGGATCTGAAGCCCGCAAACCTCTTGGTTTCGGGTGATGGCGAAGGCTCGGTGAAGGTCATCGATTTCGGATTGGCCCGGGTTACCGACCCCCTCGATAGGGAGGCGCGGGAGCGGACGCGCCACGGGGAGCTGCTTGGAACGCTTCTCTACATGAGCCCCGAGCAGTGCAGCGGCGATCCTGCGTCCATCGATGTACGCACCGATGTCTACGGCCTGGGGATCGTGCTGTTCGAGCTGCTCGCTGGATCTCTCCCGTATGAGTCAGAGGGCCTGTCGCTCATGCAGATGTTGGATACGGTTCGATCCGGGAGGCGGCGCCGGGTTCGTGAGCTCCGCCCGGATTTGGACAAGGACCTCGAGGCCGTGACGTCCCAGGCATGCGCGCCCGCGCCCGGGGATCGGTACGCCACCGCGGGGGCCCTCGCGGGCGACCTGGAGAGATGGATCCAGGGCGAGCCCGTCCGCGCCCGGCGCGCGAATCTCCTCCACCGTGCGCGGCTCTTTGCCCGCCGCCGCAGGGCCTTCTTCATGGCCTCGGCTGTGGCGGCGTTCCTGTTCCTCGCAGCCATCTCGATCATCGCCAGCCTCGTTCTCGACAACCTTGCCAAGCTCCGGGAGATCGAGCGGCGGGGTGAGGCCGTCGCCGCGGCGCGTGGCGAGCTCTCGAGCGTCACGGAGATTCTCGAGGGCATCACCGCGCGCGACCCGGAGGCCCGCTCGATGCAGGCGAGCCTCGAGGCCAAGCGGGTGGAAACCCCCGAGGAGAAGCGCGCCGTCGTGGTGCGCGCGGTGGGGGACCTCGAACGGCTCGAAGAGGAGCTCAAGGAGGACTCGAACAGCTGGATTCAACTGGCACGTGCGTACGAGCAAGTGGGGGAACTGCATGGGACGGCCTGGAATGCTGGGGCCCTGGACGCCGAGGGACGCCACCTTGCCAACCTGCACGCCCTGGAACTCTGGCGTCGCGTGATCGGTACCGGTCGAGGCACAGAATCCGACCGCGAAGCGCTCTTCAAGACGTTGGTACGACTCACCAATTCGAGCCGCGCCCAGGGCGACGTCGACTACGGCAAGGGGGTAGCCGATGAGGCCGTTGGCATGGCCCGTCAGGCACTGTCCAGCGACCCGTTGGGCCCCGACAGGCTTCTTGACCTCATCGACGCCCTCGGCGCGCGTGCCGATCTCAGCATCCTCGACGAGAGCCCGCGGCGGGGCCTGTTGGATGCGCAGGAGTGCGTGCAACAGCTGGCGGCCTACGTCCCCAGCGCCCCGGCGGATGTCCTGCGCAAGCTCGACTACGAGAGTTGGAACGGGCTGCGGCTCTCCTTCTGGCTCAAGCGGTCGGACAGCCCCGGGAAGGGGGCCGCCGCCCTCCGTAGGGCCCGCGAGCGGCGCGTCGAGGCGATCTTCACGTCGGCTGCATTGCCAGAGGTCCAGACACCGGAGGATGGACCCTCGCGCCAGATCCGCCTCGCGTGGACGATCCTCGGGCGTCTTGAGCTCATCGCTTACAGGAACCTCGGGGACGAAGATGGCGTGGCGGCGACCCTTCTCAACCTGGCCGAATCCGGGGCGAGGCTCGTGGACCTGCCGACAGAGTTCTACGCCGAGGCCCTTCCCCAGATCACTGCCATCGCAGCGCTCCTCGCCGACGGCGAGTTCGGTTCGGAGGAGAGCGCGGCTTTGGCAAAAATCAGGCCGCTGTGGAGCGCGCTGTCCCCCGCAGAACGAAGGGAGCTTGCCGCGGAGTTGCCCAGGGCCATCGATGGACTTTCGGAGCAAGACCTGCCCTTTGGCGAGGGTGCGCGTGACTACCTGGCCGATCTGCGGGCAAGCCTCGAGGAATCAGAGGATTGGTGAGCCGTCCCGGGGGACCCGTTCGAGTTGAAGGTAGAGCCAAGCACCCGACGGCCCGTGGTACTCGAACGCAAGAGCTTTGCGTGCAGACCACGCAGCGACACGCACTTCATGGTCGTCGCGCGTGCCAGGTGAGGTGTTCCCATGGGGAGTGGAAGGGCGCTTCCGCTCCCCATTCCGGCCCCTTTCCTCGGCGTCCCTCCTTACGGCAAACAAGAATGAACAGACAATCGCTCGCAGCCATCACGGCATTCACCACTTCCCTGACCGCCTTCAGTACCGGGGCCTACGCCCAAGTGCAGGACATCGGCTCCCCAGAGAGCGGGACCTTTTATTCGAGCGCCATCAGCGCTGACGGGAGCATCGTCTCCGGCGTGGCTACCCACCCCATCCACGGGAACAGGGTGGCTGTTTGGTCGGAGGAAGATGGCATGCGTCTGTTCGATCAGGCCGCCGCTGGGGGGTCTTACGCCTTCGGCATGAGCGACAACGGTCGTGTGATCGTCGGAGCCAAAGACAACCCCGCGATTCCGGTCTTTGGCAGTCTCGCTGCCGTCTGGAATGCGGCCACGGGACGGAGGGTCGACATCCCCTTGCTGCCAGGCCACACCAACTCGACGGCACCGTTCGTCAGTGGCGATGGGTTGACGGTTGTAGGTTCCTCCTCCGGCATCATGCAGTCGACTTTCCGTTGGGACAGGATCACGGGTACACAGGAGATTCCGTCACCGGTCAATGGGCCGAGTCGGCCCAGGGCTGTCAACCGCGACGGCACCGTGATCGTGGGAAGCTACGACGTGGCCATTGGCGAGACCCGAGCCTTTGTTTGGACGCCTGCCACCGGGTCTCAGCCGATCCCCGGCCTGGGGGACTACATTTCCTATGCGAGCGGCGTGAGCGCCGACGGCCAGGTCATCGTCGGTCGCACCGGCAACCCAGGGTTCACATCGAGCATCTTCTACTACCGAGTTGGCAGCGCGGCAGTGGAAGTCACCGTGGGCACCACGACGCCCGCTGGATATCCGATTCGTGTGAGTGGAGACGGAGGGACCGTCATTGGTACGGCCAACTTCGTTTCAGGTCAGACGGGCTTTGCCTGGAACCCAGGCCTGGGTCTGTCTCTTATACACATCTGACGCTGCCGACGATATGCA
>CAJXRJ010000203.1 GCA_913058555.1 uncultured bacterium | reverse complement strand
ACTGACGACGTCCACCCCTTCCCGCGCATGCGGGACGTGGCCCTTTACTCCCTCGACGACCGCGAAAGCCTCGTCACCACCAAGGATTTCTGCCAGGTCCCCGAGCCCGTCGCGGGCTTCGAGGGCTTCGTCGATGCCTTGCCGGATATCTACGCTGGCACCCACTTCAAGGACCTCGTGGCCCGCATCGTGCGGGCGCGCCAGGCCGGCAAGCCGGTGGTCATGGCCATGGGGGCGCACGTTCTCAAGGTGGGCCTCGCCCCCCTGGTGATCGACCTCATGGAGCGCGGCGTCGTGACCCACGTGGCGCTCAACTCCGCGGGTGCCATCCACGACTTCGAGATCGCCACCGCGGGGCACACGTCGGAGCGCGTCGATACTCAGCTCCCCGCCGGCACGTTCGGCTTCGCCAGGGAAACCGGCGAAGGCATCGCCGAGGGCGCCCGGCGCGGGGCTCACCCGGGCCCGGGCGAGGAGGCCGGCTTCGGCCGCGGCCTCGGCCGCATGTTGCTCGAAAGCAATCCCAAGAACGTGCACCTCTCTGTGCCGGCGAACGCCGTGCGCCTTGGGGCGGGCGTGACTTGTCACGTCTCCGTGGGCGCCGACATCGTTCATATGCACCCGTCGTGCAACGGCGCCGACCTCGGCGCGGCGGCCCTCGCCGACTTCCAGCACGTCTGCAAGATCGTGTCGGAGCTGGGCGCGGACCCTGGCAGCGAAGCGGGCGGCGTTTGGCTCAACGTCGGCTGCGCCGTGATCCTGCCGGAGATCTTCCTGAAGGCGGTGAGCGTCGCCATCAACCTGGGGGTGGACCTCGAGCACATCACCACGGGCAACCTTGACATGATCCGCCAGTACCGCGCCGAGACGAACGTTGTTCGCCGGCCGCCAGGCACCGGGATCACCCTTGTGGGGCAGCACGAGCTGCTCCTCCCTCTATTGCGTATGGCCGTTCTTTCGAAGCTCCCCGCCGGTCGGGTGGGAGAGGTGAACCAGTGACCGACACCCAGACACTCAAGGGCATTCTCGAGTCCTCGGACCGCCCGCGCGTCGTGATCATCGGCGACCTCATCATCGACCGTTACATCTCCGGCGAGGTCAGTCGCATCTCGCCCGAGGCGCCGATTCCCGTTCTGGCCGCTCGCTCCTCGGAGCTGCGCCTCGGCGGGGCGGGCAACGTGGCGGCCAACCTGCGCGCCATGGATTCGAAGGTGGACATCGTCGGCATCGTCGGCGACGACGGCCACGGCCGCGCCATGCGCGAGCTCTTCGAGTCCCACGGCATCGGGACGAACGGCGTGCTCGTGGACGAGACGCGCCCCACCATTGAGAAGACGCGCATGATGAGCGGGGTGCAGCAGATGCTGCGCGTGGACTGGGAGGATTCGCGGCCCCTGGACGGTGCAACCCTCGCCGACATGCTGGAGGCCATTCCGAAGGCCCTCGACGGCGCCGACGCGGTCGTTCTTTCGGATTACGGCAAGGGTATGCTGCCCCCCGAGGTCCTCGAGTGCGCCATCGCCGCCGGCCGCGCACGGGGGATCCCCGTTCTCGTGGATCCGAAGGGCGCCGATTTCGCGCGCTACAACGGTGCGACGCTGATCACGCCGAACCGCAAGGAAGCGGAGCTGGCGCTGGGCGCGAAGATCAAATCCCTCGACGAGCTGCCCGAGGCCGCCGACGAGCTGATCCGTTCCGCAGGGCTCGACCTGACGCTCATCACCCTCGGCGCGGACGGGATCTACTTCCGCACCAAGCGCGGTGGGGACTGGCCGGAGGTCGAAGGGCGCATCCCGACCCAGGCCCGGGCGGTCTTCGACGTCACCGGCGCCGGCGACACGGTCGTGGCCCACCTGGCGTTCCACCTCGGCAACAAAGTCGACCTGGAGTCGGCCGTGACCTTGGCCAACCACGCCGCGGGCATCGTTGTCGCGAAGCTTGGTACTCACTCGGTGTCCCGCGAAGAGCTGCTCGATCGCCTGAGCCAAGGCTTGCCCCACGAGGGTAAGGTCGTGCCGCGCGTTGGCATCGGCGCCGTGGTCGAGGACATGCGCCGGGACGGCAAACGCGTTGTGTTCACGAACGGATGCTTCGACGTCCTGCACGCGGGCCACGTGGACTACCTGCGTTTCGCCCGCTCCAAGGGGGACGCGCTCATCGTTGGTATCAACGAAGACGAAAGCGTCTCGCGTCTGAAAGGCCCGACCCGGCCCGTGAACGGGATCGAGGACCGCATGGCGGTGCTCGCTTCCCTCGAAGTGGTCGACGCCGTCGTGTCCTTCTCCGAAGACACGCCCAAGCTCCTCATCGAGCAGGTCTCCCCGGACGTGCTCGTGAAGGGCGAGGACTACAAGGACAAGGTCGTGGTCGGCGCTGAATGGGTGGAGTCCCATGGGGGCCAAGTGGTCCTCGCGCCGCTGCTCAAAGGGCGTTCGACCTCCAACATCCTCTCCCGGGCAGCCGGCGACTCCGCGGAGGATCAGGCCGCGAACGCGAAGTGATACGAGCCACGCTTCTGGTTCTGGCCGGCGCCGCGATTGCTTTCGTGGGGTCGGTCTGTGGAATCGGTGGCGGGCTCTTTGCGGTGCCTCTTCTGCACTACGGGTTTCGGCTCGAGCTGCGGGCGGCGGTGGCCACCTCGCTGTGCCTTGTCGGGGCCAACGCCTTTGGGTCCACGGCGACGGAGTACGCGCACGAAGGCAGCGCCTTGCTCTGGGATGTGGTGCTGCCCCTCGCCGGAGGAGCGCTTGTCGGTGCTCAGTTCGGCTACGTCGCTTCGCGCCGGATGTCCGAGCGGTTCGCGAAGGGCCTCTTCGCCGGGGTGATGGCCATCGCGGCGTGGCGCATGCTCCACTCCGGGGGCGCCGGGGCTCAACCGGAGGAGTTCCACTCCGTCTACACGGTCGGGCGGGCCGCTTCGGTTGCGGCCATCGGCCTCGTGGCGGGGGCGGCGTCGCCGCTGCTCGGTATCGGCGGTGGGATGATCGTCGTTCCAGGGCTGCTGCTCACCATGCCGGAGATCGGCGGGCTCGGCGCGCGTGCGGCGGCGCTCGGGGTGGCCTGCGTCACCTCGGCTCGATCGATTCACCTCTATGCCAAGGAGCGCCGGGTCGACGTGTCCGTGGCCCCTTGGTTCATCGCCGGTGGGCTCGCAGGGGCCTTTGCCGGCGTTCAGGCCGTCCACTCGCCGGGGATCGCGGCCCTGGGGCGGCAGTTCCTTGGGGGACTTCTGGTCCTTACGGCGATTCGATTTGCCCTCGATGCGGCGCGCGTGCCCACCGCGAAAGACGTCTAGTCGGAACCGGAGTCGGCGGTCCGTCATTGGGCTGACATGCGCTTCGCGCCCATTGGCCGTAACCTCTGGGGCGCCATGAAGATCCCGGGCCTCGTCACGTTTGCATTCCTCGTTCTTCCGCCGCTGACGGCTGCGCCAGAATCGCCGGCGCCCTTCCAGAGCCAAGGGGAGGTAGCCACCGAGAGCGCCCTCGAGCGCCTCGACGAGCGCATTCGTGCCGCGCACGGAAAGATCCTGCCGGCGGTTGCGGCGATCCTTGAGATGGACCCTGCGACAGGCGAGCCGGACGAGACCGCGTGCGCGACGGTCGTGTCGGCGGACGGGCTCGTCGTGACGGCGGCCCATTGCCTCGGGGACCGCGGCGACGACGTCCAGCTTCGACTGGGCAATGGCCGGGTCGTGACGGCGACGACTTTGGGCATGAACCGTTCCTTGGACTTTGGATTGATGAGAATCCAGGGGGAGGGGCCGTTCGAGTTCGTGGGGATCCAGCCGAAGACCTCGAGCCTCGGCCCGGCCCAGGCGCTCTTGATGTACGGATATCCCGGCGGCGGCGAAGCCGGACGGGGAGCCGTCGTGCGCCTGGGCGCCCTCGTTGGCGTGCGGGACGACGGCATGCTTTGCACGGAGTGCAAGATGATGCCCGGGGACTCCGGCGGCGGTCTCTTTGACCTTGAAGGACGGCTCGTGGGCATCAACAGCGAGATCGAGCTGGCCGAGGATCGCAATTTCCACGTGCCGATGGAGGACGTCGTGCACCAATGGGGCGAGATGCTTCAGGGGAAAGTCCTCGGCGACTTCAGCGGTATGGAGGACGACGATTGGAACCACAGGAGCACCGTGGTTCCTCCGCAGCGGCCCGGCGCGGAGGAGTCGGTTCGTCTGGCCGGGCAGTGGTTGCCGGGGGGAATCGATGGCCTTGGGGATGCCCTCGAGGCGCGCATGGGGAAGAAGGCCCAAGGATGGACGGTCGGGCTGTCCAGCCGCCGCGGGGAAGAGGTGACGCATTGCCAGGGCTTGGCCCTTTGGGACAGGGGGCTCATCGTGTCCAAGTCGTCGCGGGTGACGGGGGACACGCTTCGGTGCCGCTTGCCCGACGGCCGCCTCTCTGTTCCTGAGGTGCTGGGCCGGGACAAGGGCAGCGATCTCGTGCTTCTGCGCGTCGACGTCCCGCTCGCGTTCGCGAGCGGCGGACCCATGGGGTCCGCGGAGCCCACGGTCGGGTCCCTCGTCGTCGCCCCGCTCTCCGGGCCCGGCTCCGTGCCCCTCACTTTTGCCGGAGTTCTTGCGTCGTCGCAGCACAGGGCGAAGCGCCGCAGCTGGGCGCAGCTTGGGATCACCGTTCGCTCAGGGATGGACGAACCGGCGAAGGTTGCCTGGGCGCGGCGGCGTGGCCCGGCGCGGACTGCCGGGGTCCTGCGGGGCGACATCGTCCTGGCCCTTGCCTCCGAAGAGACGCCGACCCGGGCGCGGATGCTCGAGGTCCTTCGTTTGACGGACCCCGGGCGGACGGTGCCCCTCGTGGTCGAGCGGGGCGGGGAACGCTTGGAGTTCGAAGTGACCCTCACCGCAGCATCCAGCGACGATGAAATGGGGAAGCACGTCGCGTTTGAGACGGAGGTGAGCGGGAGGCGTGGGGGCTTCCGCGGGGTCCTGCGTCACGACATCTCGCTGACCCCGGAGCAATGCGGCGGTCCAGTGCTAGACATCGAGGGGCGCCTCCTGGGCATGACCCTGGCCCGGGTGGATCGGACGGGCTGCGTGATGCTCCCGTATTCGGGAGTGCTCGCCGCGGTGGACCGGATCTTGGATCAGACGGGGAACACGCCGCCAAAGGACGAGCGATAGGGGATCGGGGGGGCTCGCGCGCTATCCTCTTGGGGCGTCGTGAGTGGACTCACGTGCCAAAGATTCCGAAGCGGCTCCCTTCCCGAACTCCACGAGACCCACCGTGCCCCGATCCAAAGATCCTTCCGACGCGATTCAGCGAATCGAGGAGCGGGTGACGTTCCAAGAGCACGCCCTGGACCAGCTCAATCGCGTGGTGGCCGAGCAACAGCTTGAGATCGATCGCCTTCAGGGCGAGATGAAGGAACTCCGGCTGCTCAAGGTGAACACTTCGCAGACCGACGGGCAAGAGCCTCGATCCTTGGAGGACGACCGTCCTCCGCACTACTAGTCCGGGCTAAGCAATACCGATGGCGAAGTCAGTCCAGAAGAAAGAGGGCGGGGCCGTTCCGAAGAAAGGGCCGGCGAAGGCCGGGGCCCCAGTCGAAGGCGCCAAGAAGTACGGGGGCAAGCCGCGGGCGTCGAAAGCGACGCGCTGGCGGGCGGGGGTGTTGATCCTCGTGCACGTCCTGGCGGCCATCCACATCGCCCACTGGATGACGACGGGCAGCACCGTCTCGCCCTTCGAGCCGTCCGAGGCCATGGAGTTCGCAAAGAACTCCGTGGTGAACACGGGGCTCGTGTTCTTCGCGATCACGATTCTGTCGACGTTGATCCTAGGCCGCTGGTTCTGTGGATGGGCCTGTCACGTTGTGGCTCTCCAGGACCTGTCCCGGGCGCTCTTGATCAAGCTTGGCATCCGGCCTCGACCGCTCAAGTCGAAGTGGATGGCGTTGATGCCCATCGCGGCGGCGTTCTACATGTTCCTGTGGCCCCTTCTGTACCGCATGTACATCGGGGACCCGGTCGGAGGTTCGACGACACACTTCATTTCCGAGGGCGATGAGTTCTGGTCGACGTTCACGCGGTCTTGGCTCGTCGCGGGGATCACCTTCTTCGTCGCTGGATTCGCCGCCGTGTACTTCCTCGGGGCCAAGGGATTCTGCACCTACGCATGTCCCTATGGCGCTGTCTTCGGTGTCGTCGACAAGCTGAGTCCTGGAAGGATCCGCGTCACCGACGCCTGCGTGGGCTGCGGGCACTGCACCTTGACCTGCACGTCCAACGTCGACGTGTCCCGGGAAGTGCACGACTACGGCATGGTGATCGACAAGGGGTGCATGAAGTGCATGGACTGTGTGTCGGTCTGCCCCGAGGGCGCGCTCTACTTCGGCATGGGCAAGCCCGCCCTGTTCGCGAAGCCGCGCCAAGAGAAACGACCGCCCGCGAAGAAGCTTCCGTTCGTCGAGGAGCTCGCCGGATTCGCGGCGTTTGCCTTTGCGTACTTTGCGTACCGCGGCTATCGGCAGGAGGCTGACTTCCTCTTGTCCATGGGGTTGGCCGCGTGCTTCGGACTGCTGGTCGTGCTCGTCGTGCGGCTCGTGAGGCGCGCCGACGTGCGACTGCCGGGCCTCAAGCTCAAGGCCTCGGGCAAGGCCGCGCCCCTCGGCGTCGTCATCGGCCTCGGTACCCTTGGGCTCACGGCGGTCAGTGTTCCCTATGGCATCGTGCCGGCCTGGGGAATGTTCCAGGCAGACAACGCGTGGCGGGAGCTCGAAGAGCTCATCGCTGCGAGTGAGGCGACTGGCCAGCCAGCCCAGCTGGACGCGGAGCAAGTCGAAACGGCGGAGACGCTGCTCGCCAGTTCCCTGTCCGTGCAGAAGTGGAGCTCAGTCTTCACCGCGACGAACTTCAACCGGATCGTCTGGGGCTCCATTCTGCTTGAGAAGCCTGAAGTCCTCCGGTCGAGCGTGAATGAGATCCTCGATCGCGATGGGGTTCCGCTGGCACTCAAGGGCGAGGCAGCTGGAGTCTTCCGGAACGTCGGCCTGCTGCCCGACGCCGAGGTGGCCTACCGCAAGGTCCTGGCGGAGGATCCCGACTTTGTCCCCGCCATTTCGGGCCTGATTCAAGTCCTCGGTGGCCTCGGCAAGAAGCAAGAAGCGCAGACGGTATTGAGCGAGAGCCTCAAACGACTGCCGGACGATCCGAACTTGATTCTGGCCCGGGCGATCTTCTCGGCGGACAGACGCGACTTCTCCGCCGCGGCCACGGACTTGCGCAGGGTGGTCGACGCGGAGCCACTCAACGGGGTGGCGCGGGACCAGCTATGGCGAGTGCTCGCGACCTCAGGGAAGCCCGCTGACGCGGCGTCTGTCCTGCGGGATGGACTGGCCCTCCCCAATGCGCCGGAAGAGTGGCGAGCGCACCTCGCCCAGATTCTCATCCAGCTCCAAAAGCCCGACGAGGCCGTCGAGGAGGCGCGCCTTCTCGCCCGGTCTGACCAGGGCAACATTCAGATCCTGGTGGTGGCCCAGGCCGTGTTCCAGGCCGCTGGGGCGGAGGAGGAAGCCCAGCGTGTCGCAACGCGAATCGCCGAGCTGCAAGCGGCTGCACCGCCGGTGCCCGTCGCCCCGGGGGCGAGCCGCTAGGCCGGGTTGAGCGCCATGTAGCCCGTGTCTCAAGGGAACCGCGGCCACTGCCCTCCGCCTGGCCGGCGTCCACCCCCGCAACCTTTCGCTAACGTGAAAGGGGGCGGGGGCGGGTTTCTTTTGGGACGAATGGGAGACAGGGCCGCCGCACGTGGAATCGCGGTGGGGCGTCTGTCACGCTTTGGCTTTCAGGGGATATCCTCAGGGCGGGCTTCGTGGCAACGCCACGGGCGCCCCACTCGCTTGACCTCCCTTCCCTGCTCTTCACGATGACTCCTTCGAAGACCCCCATGAGCACTCTGTCGAAAACGACCTGCTTTGCCCTTACGGCGTTCGCCTGTACCTCGTTCGCCACCGCCCAGAACGACGAATGCGCCACGGCTAGCGTCGCGGTCGTCGGGGCCGCTCTGTTCGACACCACGACGGCCACCCTGAGCCCGGAGATCTGGCCCTGCGCAGGCGGCGGCGGCCCCGACCTCTGGTACACGTACACCGCGCCGATTTCCGGCCAGACCACGATCAGCACCTGCGGCAGCAGCTACGACACCGCGCTCGAGGTCTTCACGGGGACCTGCGGCGCCCTCGTGCCGCTTCAATGCAACGACGATACCTGCAACTTCCAGAGCTCCGTTGCGTTCGCCGCGACCATGGGAGTGACCTACACCTTCCGCATCGGAGGCTACATGGGCGCCTCCGGGCCGGGGACCTTTGTGATCGATGATGGCAGGCCACGCCTCGATCCTGTGAGCGGCAACTACTACCAGCTCGTGGGCTCCCCCGGTATCACGTGGGACCAGGCGCGACTGGATGCGGAAGCCACCTCCTTCATGGGGATCCAAGGCCGGCTGGTGACCATCACCTCCCAACAGGAGAACGACTTTGTCGAGAGTCTTGGCGATATCGGCAACGCCTGGCTCGGCGGCTTCCAGAACCTTTCTTCCCCGAACTACTCCGAGCCCGGCGGCGGCTGGGAGTGGATCACGGGCGAGCCGTTCAACTACACCAACTGGTTGCCCGGTGAGCCCAACAACACCGGCGGCTTCCCCTCCGAGGACTTCCTCGAGATGTTGTCCCCCGCTCAGTTCGGCGGTCCGGTCTGGAACGACGCTCACCCCATGGAGCACCCCCGGGGTTACATCATCGAGTTCGCCGACGGAGCGATTGGCACGAACTACTGCAGCGCGAACCCCAACTCCACGGGAGCCACGGGCTCGATGTCCGCTTCGGGCTCCGTGTCCATCGGGCTGAACAACTTCACCATCGAGGCGTCAGACCTCCCCCTGAGCCAGTTCGGCATCTTTGTGACCTCCCTCGACCAAGGCTTCGTGCCGAACGGCGGCGGGTCGAGCAACGGCAACATCTGCCTCGGGGGCGTCATCGGCCGCTTCTTCCTTCAGAGCCAGATCGTCACCAGCGGTAGCACGGGCGAGTTCTCGCTTGCGCTGCCCCTGAACTCGTTCCCCCAGGGCAATGGCTTCGTAGCGGTCATGCCGGGCGAAACCTGGAACTTCCAGGCCTGGCACCGGGACAACGTGGGTCTCGGATCAAACTTCACGGATGGTCTTTCCGTGACGTTCCAATGATCTGAGGACCCCGATCTTTTCGGCTCCGACTTCCGCCGCCGCGCCATCCCGGAATGGCGCGGCGGCGGTTTCTTCGTTGGTGCCGGTTCGCCGGGCCAACGGGGCGCTCGCGCGTTGCCCCTGGGCTCAGCCCGCGCGATCCCGGTAGGTGCTGGGTGTGCAGCCGACCACGCGCTTGAATGCGACGGTCAGGTACTCCACGTGCCGAAAGCCCGTGCGGCGGGCGATCTCTGCGATGGATAGCTCGGTCCCGAGCAGGAGGCTGCGAATGCGCTCGATCCTCGCGCCGAGGATCTCTTCGTGGGGGCTTCGACCCAGCCGCTCCCTGAACCGTGACTCCAGCACGCGCCTGGAGACGGCGGCCGCTCGCACGACGTCGTCGACCCGTATCCCGTCGGCGGCATGGTGATGGATGAAGTGCAGCGCCCGGGCGAGCACCGGGTCCTCGATCGCGAGCACGTCCGTGGAGCGCCGCGTCCTCACGCCGAGTGGCGCAATGAACCGGCCCTCGGGGCCGGGTGGTTCTCCATCCATCCAGCGCGTGAGGAGCTCCGCGGCGAGGCTTCCGGCGCCACGGGGGTTCAATCGAATGCTCGATAGGGGCGGGTCGGCGAGGTCGCAGAGCAGTTCGTCGTCGTCCGCACCGAGCACGGCCACCTCTTCGGGCACGAGCAGCCCAGCCATGCTGCAGGCCTCGACCAGCTCGCGGCCGACGCGATCGAAGCAAGCGAAGACGCCGAGCGGCCTCGGGAGCGCCGCGAGCCATTCTGCGAGGGCGGCAATGGAGTCGTTCTTCGGGCGCGCGTCCCTCCGTGCCATGGAGCACGTCCCGGCCTGAGTTCCGCCCTGGGCCTCCGCGGCGAAGGCGTTCCCGCGGAGCGCCGACCAGCGGAAGCGGTCGTCCCCGCAGAACGCGAGGTTCTGGAAGCCGCGGCCTCGCAGGTGCTCGACGGCGAGGCGCCCCACGGCGCCTTCATCGACTTCGACCCATGGGAGCTCCGGAACCAGCCGCTCCGCGGAGAGGTCGATCGTGGGGAGACCCTTCGCCCGTACGGCCGCTGCCATCGCCTCGTTCTCGATGCGCGCCAGGATGCCGTCGCCGTTCCACGCCTCCAACCAGTCGGGCACCGGGCCACCGCGTCCCATCTCCGGGAGTTGAATGGACCAATTGCCGTGGGCGCGAACGTAGGAGGCCACACCGCCGAGGAGCCCGCGGCCGTAGGCGTTGGAACTCTCCACCAAGAGAGCGACACGTCTCCTCCTCGGCGAGCCCGGGGGGCGGCTTGATGGCGTGGGGGGCGATGCCATAGGAAATTCTCAGTGATTCAGGTCGGAGCGCACTTCACGGGCCTGGAGCTGTCTCTTATACACATCTCCGAGCCCACGAG
>CAJXRJ010000202.1 GCA_913058555.1 uncultured bacterium | reverse complement strand
GTCAGATGTGTATAAGAGACAGCATGGGCCCCGTGGGCGAGACCGATAGCGGCGCGCCCAACACGGGCTTTGTCCTGCGCTCCTACTACCTTCCGGACTAGACGCCGGTCCGCGGCCGCGTCCTTCCCCATTGAATTGAAGGTCCCGCCGGATGGGTCGTCACTGAGTGGGCGACCGGAAGCGCTGGCCCCTCATGCTCCCTCCGCCATCGAGGTGCCCTCCACGTAAAAGAGGGGTCATCCCCTCGATTTGATTCACTCCCGCAGGGGAAGAGCGTCAACCCGTGCCCGCAGCGCATGGGGGCCCCCTGGCTCGGCCCCTTCAGGAAAAGGCCCCATCGCAGGTCACTGCAAGCCCGTTATCCTGAGCGGCGGCGCGCCCGCTCGCGTTGGCCGCCCCCCGAAGTTCCCTCGCCTGCCTTCTACTCGCTATGAACTCATCGCGTCTCGCCATCCTTACGCTCGTCCTCGGCCTGGCCCTCGGCTTTGGAATCGGTTTCATGCAAGGGGGCGTGGGAGACTCCATTGTGAACGCCGCCGACCCCAGCGGCCCAGCGCCAAGCCCGCCGCTGCCGGCCAGCGACGGTGCCAACGAAACGGCCCCTGCCACCCTCGCCGCTGTCAGCGACAGCACCCCTTCGAAGTCGAGCAGCAGCTCGCCGAGCGGTCCTGCCGTCAGCGCCGAAGCCAAGCGCCTCGCGCAGCGCGTCTCCGCCGCCGCCTCAGGTCAATCCCAGGACGCGTCCGCCTGGGATGGCGTGATCCGCGGGAGCATTCAGAATGAGCTCGGAGAGCCCCTGGAGGGAGCCACCGTTGTCAGCGGCAACAACTACTCCGACTACCGCACCAACCTGCGTACCAGCTCCACCCATCGCATCGGCCGCGCCTACACCGGCCCGGGCGACTTGGAGGACTCCATCTCCAAGACAGCGGAGTCCCAGCTCAAGCGCCGTCGGAACACGCGCACCGCGACGAGCGACTCGCAGGGCATGTTTGAGCTTACGGGGCTCAAAGGGGGCACCCACTCCCTGAGCGTGTATGCGGAAGGCTATACCTTCAGCGGAAACGAGTACGAGGTCGGGTCCGACGTCGAGATCATCGGCAAAGCCGTTTCCGTTTTTGTCCTCGACGTTCGGCTGCCGGATGGATCCGTCCCCGAAGAGGCCGTTGTTTCGATGACGGAGGACCGCGGTAACTCAACCAGCTACAAATGGACCGCAGCGGAGCCTGAGCTGCGCCTCAGGTCCAGCAACGTCGAGTTCAAGGTCTTCTCTGGGCATGTCCGTCGCCTCGAATGGAGAGAGACCATCGCCGACTACGTGTCCAAGGACCAGAGCCTGAGCCTGAGTCGCGACGGCAAGGGGCCCCACCTCATTGAGCTGGAGGCCAGCCAGCTCTGCCAGGTGCAGGTCACCGACACGTCGGGGATAGTTCCGGTGATTCGCCCCTGGGTCAAGATCGTGACCGCCGAACAACACGGGGGCAGCGACTTCAATTGGACGAAGGACACGGCCGTTGCGCTGACCCGTGAGAAGGGCTCCAGCTACGCCGCGAAGGATCTTCCGGAGGGCAACTACATCGTCGGCGTTGGCCGCGGCGGAGACGAGCCGGAGGTCACCGAACCACTACAGGTGCTCAGCGGCCTGACGACCCTTGAGATCTCCCTCGGCGAGCTCGACATCTCGAGATTTCTCGTGCTGAAGTGCACGGCTCCCAATGGACGCCCCGCGAACGACGTGACTTTCTCCTCGAGCGCGGAACGGAAAGAGGGGGGAACCACAGGCGGCGGTGCGGATTCGCTCAAGCGAGGCAAAGGCGAGTACTGGATCGCATCGAATCAGCTCCTCCACGGCTCGGTATGGAGCGACATTGAGGTGGTCCGGCTGACCGCTTCGTCAAAGGACTACGGCACGATGGAGCTGGAGATCACGGAGAGCAAGAAAGAACTCACGCTCGCGTTTGCCATGCCCTGCGAGCTGGTCGTCACGGTCGCTGGGGATCACAGCGCTGGCTATCGGGCGACCATCTCCGAATACAAGGAAGGCAAAGAGGGGAACATGAACCACCGGTACTACGGCGGTTCCAACGACCGCAACTCCAAGAAGGTCGACGCGGACGGCCGCGCCCTCTTCACCGGCAAGCAGCCCGGCGAGTACCAGGTTTCCCTGACGAAGACCGGCCTCAGCGACGATCGCTTCGCAGGTTGGAACAAGCCCGCCGCCTGCAAGGAGATCGTGACCCTGCGCGAGGGCACCAACGAGATCACGGTGACGCTGCCAACGTTCCACACCCTCACGGTCTACGCCCCCGGCCAAAAGAAGGGCACCAATTTCCAGCTCAAGCCAGAGGACTCCGACGAGAACGACTACTTCTCCGGCGCCCGCGGCGAGCTAGGCGACGACGAGCGCGTCACATTCGAAGACGTCGCTGCGGGGACTTACAGCCTCAGCTCATGGAACTCGATGGGTTCCAACATGACCGTCACCGTGCCATGCGGCGAGGTGACCTTCGAAGTCACGGAACCCAACTGCCTGAAGGTGACCAACGTCCAGCCGGGCAAGACCGGCGCCGAGGCCGGCTTGAAGAACGGAGACTTGATCACCGGGATCGACGGCAAGCCCTTCGAAGGGCAGATGGGCCTGGGGATGGCAACCATGAAGATGATGGCCTCCGAAGTCACCCTCAACATCCTGCGCGGCAACAGCCAGATAGACATTCAGATTGGCCCCATCGGCGAAACACGGGAAGCCATGACCAACATGGGCTTCTCCGCCAGGCCACACACCCGTGAGTGATCGAAGGCGCCTCCCTTATGGCCAGGGCTAAGCGAACCATGATTTGGATCCTCGCGATCGTCCTCTGCCACCATGCATTGGCGTTCTGGCTCCAGCGCATGGTCCTCTTCCCGGGGGCGAGCATGCCCCCGGGGAATGCGCGGCCACCGGAGGGCGCCGTGCGCCTTGAGCTACCTGGAGACCCAGAGGCCGCCCACGCGTTCCTTCTTCCGCCTTTGGGAGGCACATCCCCCGCGCCGCTGCTGGTGTACACCCACGGCAACGCGGAGTTTGTCGAGTGGAGCTTTGACCTTGTCGAGCCCTACCGCCGCGCCGGATTCCACGTGCTGCTCCCCGAGTACCGCGGCTTCGGGCACGCCAACGGATCCCCGTCCATGGACGCGATCGTAGCCGACGTCATCGCTCACATCGCAGCGGCCAAGGCCCGCCCCGAAGTCGACGCGACGCACGTCGTCTACCACGGTCGCTCCCTCGGCGGCGGTGTCCTGGGAACCGTCGCAGGACTGCTCCCGCCGGACCGACTCATCCTCGAGGCCAGCTTTAGCTCTGTCCGCTCGATGGCGGGGAGCTTCACGGTCCCGCCCTACCTCGTTCGCGACAACTTCTCCCCGTCCGCCGCCCTCGCGGGTCCCTACGCCGGCCCCGTGCTCCTACTGCACAGCCAAGACGACGAGGTCATCCCCTTCGCAGAGTCTGACCAGAATCTCGAGGCCGCAAGGAGCAATGGGAACCGGCCAAAATCCATGAAGGCGACGCGCATCGAAGCCAGCGACGGCATGGGGCACAACGACCCGTGGCTCCATCGCGCGCAAGCAGACATCATGGGATTCGCCCTTCGCCGCTAAAGCGCCTGGACGCTGGCCGCTGGCCCCGAAGGGGACCTGAGAGGCCCGCTGAGAGACCCACTGAGGGGCCGCCGCGTGGCTCCCCTACTGGAGCGCGCCGAGGGCGAACTCCAGAAGGTCCGTGGACGTCACGATTCCAAATGTCCCTTCGCCCGACTCGGTGACGAGGGCTGAGATGCGCCGCTCGGACATCGTGCGCGCTGCCTGCTGGACGGTGTCAGTGGCGGGCACGGAGATCACGCCCTTTGACATGATCTCCCCGGCACTCGCGGTCCCGTGAAGGCCTGTCCAACCGGCGCGGCGCATGTCGCGGTCGGAGACCATCCCCACGACCTGCCCATCGGACGTAATCGGCACGTGACGAATGCCCTTTGCCGACATCAACTCATCGAGCTGCTTCACGGTCGCCTCCAGGTTCGCGGTCACCGCAACGCCTGCGCCCATGGCACCAATGCTCTGGGTGACCACTTGGGGACCATCCTTCAGCTCCGAGACGAGGCGTAGGAGATCCGTCTCGGACACGATCCCCACCAGCTTCCCGTCCTCGAGGACCGGCAAGCAACCGATCCCCTGCGCCGAGAGTTCCACGGCGACGGCCACCACGGGATCCATGGGGTTGGCGGTGATGACATCCTTCTTCATCACCTCTTCGATCCGGGTCTCCTTGGGGATCTTCCCGCCGCCGCCCGTGTAGAAGCTCGTTCCGGCCTGACCGACAAGGTCCCGGTCCGACACGACGCCAACCATCTTGCCGCTCAACACGACCGGCAAGTGCCGAACGCCATGGTGCTCCATCGAGGCAAGTGCATCGTGAATCGATGTCTCCGGAGCGGCGGTGACGGGGTCGGGGGTCATAAAATCGCGGACGATCATCGTGGTTTCCTCAAAGGACAGTTTCCCATGACCAGCAACCTGGCGGGAGCTCGGTCTAAGGGAGCTATCTTGACCGCTATGCGCCCCGGGGTCCCTAAGCAGGTGTGCGTAGAGACCCCAAAAAGGCCGCTCTATAGAAGGGCGCGCGAGAGGAACGTCTCCGAGTTCGATCGCCTGGGTGGTGCCCTCGACCGAAGGATTGGCTGCACCAGACCTGCGAGCTGGGGTCACCGGGGTTCTTTGCCGCTTCTCCGTTAGGCTAAGACCTGCGCACTCTAGCCACTGCCGCATGGGGCCCATGCCCCATAGCCCTTCTACGCAACAGATGGCCTCCTTGGGTGCCCTGACACCGGTTCCCGAACCCCACAATGAACTTCGAACACATCCTGATCCCCACCGATCTATCGGTCCTCTCCCTTCGACCGATCGAACGCGCCCCGGAGCTCTTTGAGAATCGGATCGTGACGCTCATTTGCGCCCTGGAGGACACTCCCATCCGCGCCCAGGGAGCCCCGTTCGCGCCACCGATGCACGGGGCGGATCTGCCCGCTCGAATCGCGCACGCCACGGTGGAGATGGAGAGGATCGCTTCGGTCCTCAAGGGCGCCCGGGAGGTCCGCATCGAGGCCTTCGGAGCCTCTATCCCAGCTACGGCCATCACCGACTGGGCCGACAAGAACGACGTCGACCTCATCGCCCTGTCCACCCACGGCAGGACTGGACTACGCAGGATGGTTCTCGGAAGCGTGGCTGAGAACATCCTCCGTCACTCCACGGTCCCCGTCTTGGCCTTCCCCGCTGAAAAGGAGGCCTGATGCCTGGCCCCAAAGACCTCAAGAGCCTCGCGTCCGAGCCCATCTTCGTCCCCGCGAGCTCCTCGGTGAAAGAAGCCGCACAGCTGATGCAGCGGCACTTCGTGGGATCTCTTGTGGTCGAGGGGCCCGATGGGGACCCGATTGGCCTCGTGACGGACCGGGACTTGGCGCTCGGGGCCCTGACGAGGCCCCCCGGCACGTCCGCACCCACCGTGCAGAGCCTGGCGTCGACTCCCCTACTGACCCTTCCCGCCGACTCCACGGTTCCCGACGCCACACGCTTCCTCGGCGCCCATTGCGTGCGGCGCGTGGGGCTCACGGACGAGAAGGGCGCGCTCGTGGCGGTGCTCTCGTCGGACGTCCTCCTCATGTACTTGGGCACTCAGATCCACCGACTCACCGTCACGATCAGCCGCGAGTTCCAGGAGGAGAAGCACCCCACCACTCCCCCCGGTTCGATCTTCGGCAGCGAGTAGTCGCTGGCTTCACCCACACACACCAAACCATGCTGGACGGTAAGCGCAACAACGACCCCCTGACCATTCGCAGCGACACACCCCTGAGGCGGGCCGCCGAGATCATGAACGAAGCCCGCGTCGGTAGCTTGGTGGTGGTCGACCCGGATGACAGCATCGTGGGCATCGTGACGGATCGGGACCTCTGCCTGCGCGCCGTGGCCTTCGATCGTGATCCAGACGAAACCAAGGTCGCCAGCTGCATGACCGAGGATGTTCGCACCCTCCCGATTGACGCGGACTTGACCGATCAGGTCTACGCGATGCGCTCGATCGGAGCACGGCGAATTCCCCTGGTGGATGACACAGGGGTCCCACAGGAGATCTCGACGATCGATGACATCCTGCTCTGGACGGCGGCGCGCTTCTCGGAGCTCGCAGGGACCGCCGCCATCGGTGGACGCCACGGAAGCCTTCGGGAGCCGGCCGGCCTCCTCCGCGAGCTCGAGGCCCACGTCGATGCAGGCGGTGAGGAACTCGAGCGTCGACAGGCGGTCCCGATGGATTCCCTCAAAGAGTCCATCAAGCGCTTGCGAGCTGGCCTGACCGGAGGCCAGGGAACAAAAGCACCCTGGCCTTGATTCGCAGCCTGCCCGGCTAGGGGCCCACTCAACCGGACAGGAGCCCCTCTTGGATCGCGATGCGAGCGAGTTCCGCAGGCGAGTGGGCGTCGAGCTTTCGCTGCAGGTTCTCGCGGTGCTTCTTCACCGTCCCCACCGAGATGTCGAGATCCCGCGCCACTTCTTTGTTGGCGTGCCCAAGCGCGAGGAGCTGGAACACCTCCCGCTCCCGCGCCGTGAGAACCGCCAGGCGCCCCACAACCGCTTCACCGGGCTCGGCATCGGTCCCGTCCTGCGCCCCGAAAGTCAGCCGCTGCACGAGGGCATTCGTCACCCGGGGGGTGACGTACTTGCGCCCGTTGAAAACGGATTCGACGGCGACCCGGAGCTCATCGGGCTCGGAGTCCTTGGACAAGAATCCAGAGGCCCCCGCCTTGAAGGCCTCCTCAAGGAACCGACCGGACTCATGGTTCGTCAGCACGAGGAACTTCGACCGCGGCGACGCCTTGGCCAGCATCGGCATGGCATCGATGCCTGAGAGGCCTGGCATGGTGATGTCCACGGTGACGACGTCCGGCCGGGTCTCTTTGACGAGGTCCACGGCCGCCCGGGCATCGCCCGAGTCTCCGACGACGTCGAAGCCACAGTCGTCCGTCAAGAGTCGGCGGAGGGCCGCCCTAAGGATGGCTTGGTCATCGAGGACGAATACTCGGATCTTGGTCATGGGGTCGGCCGGAAAGAGATAGGGAGAATCGGAATGTGTTGTTGGATCACGCGCGGTGGTGAATGGCTCGCCGGGTTCGCGATCATGGGAGGGCGCAGTAAATCTCAGGAGCCAGGCCAGAGGAGCCGAACCACGAGGCCGCTCGTACCCGTCCCACCGAGCAGCTCCACGGTCGCACCATGTGCCTCGGCTATTTTACGCACGAGTGCAAGGCCGAATCCCGTGCCGCCATCCTTGTCCGTCGCGAATACACGGAAGACCTCGTCCCTTCGTTCCACAGGGATCCCGGGGCCGTCGTCTTCGAAGGTGATCGCCACCGCGTCGCCGGCCGCGGGAACCGCCGACAACTCGATGCGTCCGCCGTCAGGCTGCGCTTCAGCCGCGTTTCGAATGAGATTCGTCGCGAGATCCTCGAAGGCCCCCGCGTCCGCTCGAATGAACTCCGCTGCGGGGTCAATGTTCACGGCGCTCCGCACCCTGTGACGTTTGATCAACCGGGCCTCCCCGTCGAGGGCACCGTAGAACGCTTCCTTCAAGGACACCTTATCGGGGTTGAGTTCTAGGGGCCGGGAGAAACTGAGCGTCCGCTCCAAGAGGCCTTCAAGGCGGCGCATCCGCCGCGTGAGCTCGGCAACGACAGCGCCCTCGTCCTCCCCCAGGAGCTTGGACACGGCGCGCAGGGCCATCTCCAACTCAGAGACCGGCGAGCGGAGTTCGTGGGCCAAGACTGCGGCCTCTTCGCCCACCCGTGCCAAGGATCGCATGATAGTGCGCTCGCGCTGCTCGGCACGCACGAGGTCCGTCACATCCCGGATCTCGACGACAGCCCGGGGCAGGCCCTCCCCTACCTCGTCCAGCAAACGAATGGACACCTCGTGGGGCCGGGGCACCAGGGCGGCCCCGGTGGCGCTTGGAATTCGGTGAACGGCCATCGGCCCATCGCCCGTACGGTGCTCGAGCACGTCGACTTCCGCACGTCCAGTGGCGAGCAATCGCTCGTAGGCCTTGGACACCATCCGGGCGATGGCCTCGCGATTGCCGTCCGCTTCGGACCAAATCCGAGCATCGTCCAAGAGTCGCCCGACCACATCGGCTGGCTGACAGCCTGTCAGTGCGTACGTCTGCCGATTGGCTTCGAGGATCCTTCCGCCTTCGTCCAACAGGAGAACGAGCTCGTTCTCGTTGTCGAAGACCGCCCGGAATTTTGCCTCGCTGAGGATCAACCGCCGCCTTGCCCGCTCGCGATCGGCAATGCTCCTGATCGCACCGCAGTAGTGCAGCCCAACGCGCCCCGGTAGCGTGACCTTCCAAACGCTCAACTCGCACCGGATGAGCGTGCCGTTCTTGCAAACGACATCAAACTCACGGACGGTGCCAAGAATCCACGTATGGCCGGTTTCGCGGTGCCTGGCGAGGTACTTGTCGTGCTCTGAATGATGCGGCTCAGGAACGATGACTCGAACGTTCTGCCCGACGAGTTCATCGGACCTCCAACCGAGGAGTCCATGCACCGACGAACTCACCCCGACGATCTGACCAAGCATGTCCGCCACGATCACTACGTCGGGAAATCCGGCAAGGAACGCGTGCATGATCGCGTCGCCGCCAACGTCGCTTCGAGGGGGCCTTTCCATCTTAGCTGGGATCCATTGCGGGGGCCAAAGCGAGCGCTCTCAAGGGACCCGAATCGCTTCAGAGTAGCGGCCGTGATCATTCATGCGAAGGACGGTCGCATGATCGCCCCCCTCCGGGACCACGAACTCAAACCGGACGTCCCCGTCGCTGTGAGCAACGAACTGGAAGGCTCCGCGGTAGTCGAGCACCCGCTCGCCGGCATCGGCTGAGGCAAGGACCACGGTGCCGTCCTTCTGGACGGAAACCTCCAGGGTCGTGCACCCGACCTGGTATCGCCCCTTGACCTTCATGGCGTCCTCAGGCGGCAGCAGCACGTTGGTTGCGCCTGGGAGGGCGAGCCCGAGGGCAAGCCTCGTAAGATCGCGCTCCAACGGAATCAATGCGGCCTCCGGGTGCGCCGCCAAGCAAGCGATCGTCACGTCGGATTCGGGGTAGTGGGCCACGTGAATCGTCGTGCCTTCGGCGCTTCCGCCGATGCTGAATCCATCGACCTCGTCGATGGAGGCGAAGTTGAGTCCGTACCCCACGCCGATCGGCGCACCGCCGTTCAACGTCCGCTCGGTGAGCATCTTCTCCAGCGTCGACTTCCGAACGACCTTGCCTTGGCCGAGGGCGCGGAGCAAGGCAGCAAGGTCCGCGGTCGTGGAACAGAACTGATCCTCTGCAAATGGATGAACACCTTCGGGAGCATCGACGAGCTGCCCGGCGAATTCACGGGCGGCGCCATGGTCGCCGGTGTTCTTGGGGGGACCATCGCTGGTCCAGCCAGTGTCCTCCAACTCCAGCCGCGCAAGCACGCGGGCCTGGACGGCGTTTGCCACTGACATCCCCGAGACCTTCTCCACAATGGCCCCAAGGACCAAACCGTTGGACTCGCTGTAGTCAAAGCAAGAGCCTGGCTCGGACTCAATCCCGAGCTCCGCCACACGCAGGACGAGGCTCTCGGTGGTCACCTTCCCGTCCGACGGCAACGAAGAGGCCCAACCGATCAGCCCCGACGTGTGGTTCATCAGATGCTGCACCGTCACGGGACGCTTGGCCCACGACTCTTCGGGGAAGGGACCGGGGAGCAGCTGATGCAGCATCGACTCTTCGCTCAGGCTGTCCGCCTCCGCAAGGTGCATGGCCGTCCAACCCACGAGGGGTTCCACCAAGGCTTCGGCGCGGAAGAGAGTGTCTGGGGCGGCAAGTTCCGAGCCGGGAAGGCGCCCCCATCCTCGCTCCAGGAGAACCGTGTCCCCCACCTGGACCACCACCACGAGCCCCTCGAGGCGGCCCGTTTCCATTGCCACCTCGCAACGGGCAACGAGTTGAGACTGCAGCGCATCGTCTTGTGGCGCAGGCGCCGCTTGACCCACCGTTGCAAGGGCCAGGAGAGTCAGGATTCCAGGCCGCGCCGGGGCGCTTCTCTGGAGCAGGAAGGAAGTGGAGGTTGCCATATGCTTGGGACAGTGGGGGTCGCTCTCGAGGGGCACAGGTCATAGGGAAGCGCCATTGGGCCACCCTGTCCAGGGGGCAGGGTTCGCAGTCCCATACGCCAGAGTGCGCAGGCGCTGAGAGCTGCCCCCCTGCCAAGGGCTAGTGGCACGTCGCTCTCCACGTCGAGGCCCAGGGGTGCCCTGGGTCTCCCGCCCACAGTCCGAGGCCTTTCCCTGGGTCGGTCGCCGCGCCCCATCGCTTAGCCTTATGGGGCCTGCGCCTTGGAGCGCCAAGGCGCCCCCCTTCCGTCCTCCGGCGGAGCCCCCCCAATGCACGCCCACGAGAAACTCCTCCACGACTTCTACGGCTGTCTCTTATACACATCTCCGAGCCCACGAGACTAGGCATGATCT
>CAJXRJ010000201.1 GCA_913058555.1 uncultured bacterium | reverse complement strand
GATCATGCCTAGTCTCGTGGGCTCGGAGATGTGTATAAGAGACAGCTGTGGGACATGCCCAACGTGGTCATCACCCCCCACGTGGCGAGCCGTTCCTCGCTCACGGGAGATCGGTGGGACGCCCTGCTCGAGGCCAACCTCCGCCGCTTCGGCGCCGGCGAGCCGCTCCTCAACGTGGTCGACAAGGCCGCTGGTTACTGAGGCCTATCTGTGGATGCATCTCAGAACCCTCCGGATAGCTCCGGGCAGCGGACGCCGCAGGCGGGTAGCAAGCTTCTGTCGCTCTTCAACCTGCAGCCGGGCGAGGTCCGGGCAGTGTTGCTGGCCGCGGCCATGTTCTTCTGCATCCTCTGCGGCTACTTCTTCATCCGGCCGGTGAGGGATGCCTTTGGGGTCGAGCGGGGCATGTCGACGCTCTACTCGCTGTTCGTCGCCACGATGGTCGTGTCGCTGGCCATGAACCCCGTGTTCTCCTGGCTCGTTGGACGCTTCGACCGGCGCGTGTTCCTGCCCATCGCGTACGGATCCGTCGTGCTGATGCTGCTCGGGTTCGCCGCATGGCGCCACTGGGCGGGCGACGATACCGCGAGCGTCTGGTCGGGCCGCATCTTCTTCGTGTGGCTGAGCGTCATGAACCTCTTCATGACGGGACTCTTCTGGTCGCTCATGGCGGACTGCTTTGGACCCGAGGATTCCCGGCGTGTGTTTCCCACCATCGCCGTGGGCGGGACCCTCGGAGCGCTCCTGGGATCGGCTGCGGCCTGGGCGGTGTCCGGCTATCCGTTCGAGCTCTTTGGGAAGGACCTTTTCGACCTCGGGCTCAAACTCACTCCGCCCCAGATGATGCTAGTGGCCGCGGGCTTCGTGACCCTGGCCGGCGCCGCCTCCGTGGCCATGAGTCGGATCCGGCCGCGACTCGACGCCGGGGCCGAGGAAAGTCCGAGGCGCAGCGCCATGCGGGAGGCGATGGACGGCATGCGGCTGGCCGTCCGATCGCGCTACCTGCTCTTCATCGCGTCCTACATCGCTCTCCTGGCCGTCCTCGCGACGTTCCTCTACTTCACCCAGAACGCCCTGGTGCTGGCCGCGGAGAATTCGGAGTCCGGGCGTGTTGGAGCCTTCGCCAGCATCGACTTCTGGACGCAGTTCGCGACCCTCATCGTGCAGCTTTTCGTGACCGCACGACTGATGCGCTGGCTTGGCGTAGGCTGGACCCTGGCGCTCCTACCGGTTCTCGTTCTGGCGGGCTACGGGATGCTGGCGATGGGCGAAGCCCGCGCCTGGTCCGCGGCATGGATGCTGGCTGCCATCACGATCATCCAGGCCGTGTTCCGGGCCGGCAAGTACGCCATCCTGCGCCCGGCGCGGGAGTCGCTCTTCACCGTCCTCGACCGGGACGAGAAGTACAAGGCGAAGAGCCTCATCGACACCTTCGTGTACCGCGCGGGCGACACTGCGGGGGCCGGCGTGAGCGCGGCGCTCTCGGCGCTCGCCCTCGGGACGATGACCGCCCTCTCCCTGACCGTGGCGCCGATCGCCATCGTCATGGCCGGCCTCGCCCTGAGCCTTGGCGCGGAGCGCACGCGACGCGCGGCACCGGCTGCGGGAGAGCAGTGACGAGGCCCCGGGGGCGCGCGCAGCGAAACGCCCAGCCTGCGACAACCTCGACCACAGAGGCCTATTCCAGCGGTTTCGCCACCTCCTCGTCCGCCTGCGTAGATAATGCCGCCCCTTCGCACATGCGAGGGCCCATCAGGACACCAGCCCCATGAACAGACGACTCTTCTTTCAGTCCGCGATAGCGGCGAGTATCGCTGCAACCACAGGCACCTCAGCCGCTGGCGAGCGTCCGAGTTCAGCGACCCGAAGAGTTCGCCGGGAGGGCGAGGCCGGCTTGTTCTCCCCGCTCAAGATCCGCGGCGTGACACTGCGCAACCGGATTGCCATGTCGCCGATGTGCCAGTACTCCAGCGAAGACGGCTTCGCGAACGACTGGCACCTGGCGCATCACGCGGCCCGCGCGGTGGGCGGCGCCGGTCTCCTGATCGCGGAGGCCACGGGCATCGTCCCGGAGGGGCGCATCACACCCAACTGCCTCGGGATCTGGAAGGACGAGCACATCCCGGCGCTGCGCCGCGTGACGGACTTCGTGACTGCCCATGGTGCGGTCCCAGGCATTCAGCTGGCGCACGCCGGGCTCAAAGGATCGCGGCACCGGCCATTCCACCCCGAGCGCGGCAAGTACGTTCCGATCGAGGACGGAGGCTGGGTGCCTGTGGGGCCAACGGGGAAGCGCTACCGCTCCGGGGGACCCGTCCCCCGCGAGCTCAGCGTGCCTGAGATCCGCGGGATCGTGGGGTCCTTCGCGGAGGCGGCACAGCGATCCATTGAGGCCGGGTTCCGCGTGATCGAACTCCACTTCGCCCACGGATACCTGGGGCACAGCTTCATGTCGCCGCTCATGAACGAACGAACCGACGAGTACGGCGGCCCATTCGAGAATCGCGTACGGTTCCTGCTGGAGAGCGTGCGCGCGGTTCGCGCAGTACTGCCTGAGGAAGCCCCCCTCTTGGTGCGTTTCTCCTGCACCGACTGGGTAGAGGGCGGCTGGACCCTCGAAGACTCGGTGAAGGCCGCACGCTTGATCAAAGACGAGGGCGTCGACCTGATCGACTGCTCGACCGGCGGGGCCACGCGCAACGCAGACATCCCCGTGGGCCCCGATTACCAGGTTCCGTTCGCGGAGGGGATCCGCAAGGACGCCGGCATCGCGACGGGCGCCGTGGGCCTCATCACGGAGGCGGCCCAAGCCGACGCGATCATCGCCGACGGCCGCGCGGACTTGGTGCTCATGGGCCGCGAGCTCCTGCGCGAACCACACTGGCCCCACCGCGCCTGGGTCGAACTCGAGTCCGACACCCCGCCACCGATCGCCCGGGAGTACGCCTGGGCCCTCCGCGAGACGCGCCGCTAAGGGCCGACGGTTGCCCTCCACCCTTAGCGGCCCGGTGTCCTTACGACGGAGCCGCAACGTGGCCGAGGAGTCGCGGCTCGATCAGTGCCCCTTACTTTCCATCTTCAGAGGGTAGACCTGCACTGCGCACTCCCCCGAGCGCACGAAGATCGCCTTGCCCTTGTGGTGCACAATGATCCCAGGCTGCTTGTTCTTTCCGGTCTCCTGGGGCATCTGGGTGACCGTGAGTTTCGCAGCCGGATCGGACGAGGCTCGAACGCGGTATCCGGCACGAACGAACTCCAGGTAGATGGCGTCCGCGGCCTCCATGGTACGTACGCCCGGACAGTACCAGACGGACTCGGAAGGTGTGGTGAACTCGATTCGAACGATGGCCGGAGTGACGTCGTGGATCGAGGAGATAGTGACCGCGCTCGGTGGGTAAGAGTCGGCGGGCTTCGCCCGGTGCGATGGGCCCGTAAAGAAGCCCGCGAGCGCGAGCAGTAGCGCGAGCGCCACGGCGTGGTGGATGGATAGGGTCATGGTTAGCCTTGGAAAGAAAAGGCGCGCGAGAGTTTGCTAGGCTCGCCCCTGAGAAGAGGCTGTCCGGGCACGGGAACCGCGCCTCCATCACCCTAACCAGCGGCGTGCGAAGCTGGTGATGCTGGAAGGCCGCCGTTTGTTGCTGCTGGCCTTCCGTGTCGCTCACGATCGCAAGGCCCTCGTCATCGAGGATCAGGTCCATGGCTAGACCCAACGCCGGTCGCAAGAAAGACACCTCGAGCTCTACGATTCGGCGCGACGGAGTCGTGTGATTCCGCAAGGCGAGGCCGACACCCAGTGGTGGGAAGAGTGCGCGAAGGGGGTCCGCGGTCGTATTCCTTGAGACTCTAGACGCGATAGCGGGGCCTCGCACCTCGGGTGGACCCGTGACTTTATGGGCCTCGGGATGCTCCATCGCTCAAAACTCAGCGCTCGAATCTGACGAGATGGCCTCTGCGGCGGGGCCAAAGGCACCAGCGCATGAAAAAGATAGGATGGTGAACCTCCGAACGCGCGCCGCTACCCGGCCCAGAGCAGAGGCTGAGCCTGGCGCTGTGCCGATGGAGTGCGTCAAAACCATGTAACCAGCCAGCGGCATGCCCGTAGGCCTCAGCGTACGCGGCCCCTCGTGCTAAGCAGCGCGAGCGCACCCTTCGATCCGTACCACTCCGAAACCCCCACTCCCCTACCCCTATGGCTCGCACCCATTCTTCATCGGCCACGACGCTTGTCGCAGCAGCCGCCATCGCAGCGCTCACAAGAGACGCGGCCAGTCAGGACTTCCCCCTCGGGTCCCAATACCCGCTCACCTACTCGGTCAGTCAAGCCCGCCTACCCATGCCCGGTGACTTCACGGGTGACGGCCACCTCGATTTCTTGGTCGCCTCTTCAGCGACGCCCGGCTTGGCCCTCCTCGTTGCTGACGGCGTGGGGAACTTCGAACGACCCAGGCGCGCTGGCGCAGACTCTGGCCTCGTTTCGACCTACGCCACGGGGGACCTCGACGGGGACGGCGACCTCGACGCGGTCGCTCTCGTGGATCGCGACCTGGACGAAAGCTCAACGCTCGTCCGAATGATCAATGATGGCGCCGGGAACTTCCAGACCGAGCCTCTTTTCCAGGGCATCGGTTCCCACGGGGAGCTGAAAGTGGCCGACCTCACAGGGGATGGAAGTCTCGACCTAGTATTGAGCCGGTCCACCGGATCGGGCTCCGAGCTGATCTACTTCCCGTCCCTCGTCGGAGCGTACGGCGCGCCCGTGGTCGCGGTCCCAGCGATCAGCGGCGCGAGCTATGCCATCGCGGACATCAATAGCGACGGCATTCTGGATCTCGCGACCAACAGCTCGTCCTTTGACCTGCAATATGCACAGGGCCTGGGGTCCGGCGCATTCGCAGCCATTGCGTCAATTCAGGCTTCGGGCGGAGAGACGCTCAGGTTCCCCGGCGAGTTCACGGACATCGACGGGGACGGAACGACTGATTACGTGCAGCTCGTCGGGAACAACGTCCGCTACTACCTTGGGCAGGGTGGCACTTCCTTCGCCGCGCCGGTCCGGTTTGGCACGACCTTCGGCACCCTGACCGCTGACGGCGCCACCAAGCTCATGGATCTCGACGGCGACGGCGACCTTGACGCCATCGTCGTCGAGATGTTCGGCCCGCCGCCGTTCTTCAGCTTTGAGTCCGTGATCTACCTCCAAACCGCTCCTGGCGTCTTTGGCCCCGGCACGGCCCTCGGCGGTTACCCCCCTCCGAACTCGTTCGTGGTCGATATCAACAGCGACGGCAAGGACGACCTGGCTTGGGAGAGGGGCGCGCCGGACAGGCTGCTGTCGTGGCGTCTCAGCGACGGCCAGCTCGCGGGTGGCATCTTCGGCCCCGAAAATGCAGTGACGCAGTCATCGGTCCTTCTGCCATTTGCCCCGTTCAGCGCGGACCTAGACCAAGATGGCGACAACGACATTGTCTTCTCCACGGGTCCGATCGCGGATGTGAAGTGGATCGAGAATCTCGGGCTCGGCGCCAGGGCTGAGCCGAGGCTGCTGGTCAGCCCGCCCGAGATCGGGCTTCTTCAATCCGTGATCGACGTGGACGGCGACTCCGATCTCGACCTCGTGCTGACGCGGACCCATAGCTTCGAATTCTGGCTCAACGACGGAAACCAGCAATTCACCCAGTCCGCTGCGCAGCCAATCACGACGGCTGGCAATCTGAGGCAGTTCATCGTCGAGGACATGGACGACGACGGGGACGTGGATGTCTTGGTGGTGCGCATAGACGCGGCGAATGCGGCATTGGTAGCCTGGCTCTACACAAACGATGGCAACGGTAGCTTCTCGGCCACACTTACCTTGGACGTGAGCGAGCAAGCAGTGGCTGTCAACGTCGGGGAGCTGAATGGTGACTCCAATAGGGACCTTGTGGCGGCACGTGCCTCCGGTACCCCGGGTATCTATCACCTCAACGTCTACCTCGGTGCAGGGGGTGCCTCCTTCGGCGCACCGATCCAAGCCCCGGGTTCCCTTGGGGCAAGGTCAATCGAGGTCGCCGACTTGGACCTCGATGGGCTGGAGGATGTCACCGTGCACGACCCCGCTGTCGGAGTCGTCCATTGGCGCTCCCTTGGGGGCGGATCCCTCGATCAACCGAGCACCTTGGCGGAAGCGCCCACGCTCCTTGGCTTCCTCTCGGTCCAGGTGGTCGACTTCGATAGCGACGGCGACCAAGACCTCATCTACCTCGGCAACCAAGACACAGCGTGGCCCCAGCTTTACCTCTTGGCGGAGCAAGACGCACCTGGCCAGTTCCGTGACGGGTTCCCCCTGATCGACTCTGTGGAAGGGCTACTACGAGTGCCCTTTGCCCTCCTGGACCTCGACGGCGACGGCGACCTTGATGTCGTTGGATCCGACACGCGGGAGATCATCGCCCACGAGAACTTCGGCACCGTCCACGTGGGCACGGCCTTCTGTGCGGCGCCCATCACTGATAGCGCCCCTCTGTCGGCCGTAGGCTCCGACGCCCTGGCCGACAACAGCCTCACCTTGATCGGCGCCTGGGCCCCGGCCAACGTGTTCGGAATGGCCATTGGCTCGCGCACGATCGGGTCTCCGATGCCGGTCGCCAATAGCCAAGGCTCACTTTGCCTGACCGGCCCAATCGGCCGTTACGACAGCCCTGGCCAGATCATGAACTCTGGCCCCGGTGGGCTGTTCCGGCTCGAACTCGACCTTGGCGCCCTGGAGCTCCCCGGCGGACCGATCCCCGCCCAGGTGGGCGAGTCTTGGTCCTTCCAGATTTGGCACCGGGCGCCAGTCGTTGGCGGCGGCCCACCCAGCCGCTTCACCACGGGCGTAAGCGTTCAGCTTCGCTAGCGCTGAACCCTTCCCTGGCCCTGTCGGTCGCACCGCCAGGGCCAGGGATGGCCGGTCCCAATCAGGCCAAGAGACAGGGTTCCATAATCCGCCCGTAGCGGGCCGCCCGTAGCGGACGCTGTATCCCAAACATGCGCCCGCTGCGAACCGGGTTGACGTGCCGGGAGGGGCCTGGGTGTTTGGCGTGACAGCGAGCCGGGAGCCCTGAAGGATCCGCGGACGCCCCCCTACGCTCAGGACTCTCCCCTCGCCCTGCCGCCGGAGCTTGGCACTCAGTGCATTCGGCCCCGCAGGCATCGTCATCGACCAACTGAGCTCCCGTTCGCCATGAACTTGGCCGCAGGGTGGCTGGTTTCAGCTCAACACGGCTGGGAGCCACGGGCATGTGGTGCTTCGGCTGGCCCATGGCAGACGACGGAGGACCTGGATCGCTCGTTGAAGCAAACGATGGTGACGGGGGAGTCGGCCCGGATGCGCCTGCCCAAGGTCCCTGCCGAGCAGCCAGACGGGTACCTCAGCTCTCCAACCTGCGCGCCAGCCGCCCCGGAGGTTCCCTGAGTGGCATCCAAGCACGAACGCCCCACCCAGGGGTTGGTACGGTACTCGTCACGCAGGCTCCCGCGTCTGCCGAACGCTGCCCCGATCCATCGAACCATGAGAACTCGGACTTCACTGACACTGGCGATCCTCGCGCTCCTCTCCGCGTGCGGGGGAGATGCCGCGACCCTGAGTCCGCTGAGGTTCGATCCCGCCCATTCAGGCTACGTGCCACCGCGCTTCACGGACGCGGGGCGTCTGGAGCGCATTCAAGGATTGCTTCCGGCGGTCCGCGGGGTGTTTGAACGGAACGCCCACGACAACCACTACCCGGGACATGCCTTCGGGCTTCTCGTCGACGGCGAGCTGGTTCTCGCCGACGGCCTGGGCGTCGTGAACCTCCGGACACAGGAGCCCGTGACCGCGGACTCAGGCTTCCACATCGCTTCGATGACGAAGAGCTTCACGGCCATGGCGATCTTGAAACTCAGGGACGCGGGCCAGCTTTCCCTCCAGGACCCGGTCGTTAGCTACATCCCCGAACTACGCCGTCACCAGTACCCAACGAGCGACTCGCCCCACATCACCATCGAGAACCTGATGACGATGACGTCGGGCTTCCCGGAGGACAACCCCTGGGCCGATCGACACCTGGAGGACTCGGACCAAGTCTTCATGGGAGTCCTCGAGGAGGGTCTGTCGATGTCGACCGTCCCGTCCACCGGCTACGAATACAGCAACCTCGGCTACGGGATGCTCGGAACGGTGATCACGCGGGTCTCCGGGCAGCGGTACCAGGACTACATCACCGACGAGATTCTCGTGCCGCTCGGGATGGAGGATACGCACTGGGAGTACACGAACGTGCCCGCCGAGCGACTCGCCTTGGGGTATCTCTGGAAGGACGGGCAATGGGTGCCAGAGCCGATGCTACACACGGGAGCGTTCGGGGCGATTGGTGGCCTCATCACTTCGATCAACGACTTCAGCAAGTACGTCGCCTTTCAACTGTCGGCGTGGCCCCCGCGCAGCGATCCCGACGATGGTCCGGTGAAGCGCAGCACCGTCCGCGAGATGCATCGCCCTGCCACACAGCGGCTCTCCCCCGATGCGAAGAGCCCTGACGGCGCGCCCTGTCCCAGCATGCGCGGCTACGGCTATGGACTGTTCGCTCGCACCGACTGTCACGGTGTACGTCGCATCGAACACACGGGCGGCCTCCCCGGATTCGGGAGCAACTACCAGTTCTTCCCCGAGCACGGAGTCGCGATCATCTCCTTCTCCAACCACCGGTACGGATCGTCCCGCCCAGCCCATGAGGAGGTCGGGCAGCTGCTCTTCGACGGGGCCCAGCTCCCACCACGCGAGCTCCCCGCCTCCGACATCTTAGAGGAGCGCGTGCCCCAGCTGGTCCAGCTGCTGACGACCTGGGACGTCGAACTCGGGAACGAGATCCTCGCGGACAACTTCTACCTTGACCAATCCCGCGGGGATCGCATGCGAAGCGTGCAGAAGCTCTTGGACGAGGCGGGCCCGATCCTCTCCGTGGACCCGATCCAAGCCGTCAATCAACTCCGTGGCACCTTCGTGATCCGGGCGAGGGACAAGGACTTGCGGGTCTACTTCACGCTGTCACCGAAGCGCCATGCCGGGGTCCAGCGGCTCGATGTGAGCAGGATGCCATGACCGATTCCCAGGCGGTCCGGACGGGCGTCCGGCGCGGCAGGCCTTCGGGCATCCGCGAGGTTGCTGAATGGTCGCATGGCACATCAAAGCTCAAATTAGGGTTCATCAGTCCGCACGGGGCGATGGCCCGACGACCTGCAGCGAAGGAGATCAGACGATGAAGCTCCAAGCGAGTGCTGGGCGCGCGTTCATCAAGATGCACGGGCTCAGGAATCACTTTGTGATCGTCGACGGCCGGACGGTGCCCTTCCGTCCCCCCGTGGCGGAGATCGTCCGAATCTGTGATCCGCGGGTCGGCGTTGGCGGCGACCAGCTCGTGGTATTGGAACCCACGGGGCAGGACGCCGACCTATTCATGCGGCTCTATAACCCAACCGGCCAGCAAGCCGAAGCCTGTGGAAACGCCACCCGCTGCGTCGCCTGGCTCCTCATGGAGGAGTCGTCCACGGATCACGTTCGAATCGAAACCCTGGCCGGCGTGCTGGACTGTCGCCGAATCGGTGACCGACTGGTGAGCTGCGACATGGGGCGCGTCAGCATGCACTGGAAGGACGTGCCCCTGAGCCAGGAGCGGGATACGTTGAACTTGGATCTCACGGTGGGCGATCTGTCGGACCCCGCCGCGCTCAACGTGGGCAATCCGCACGCCGTGTTCTTCGTCGGCGATGTGGACGCGATCGACCTCGTAGCGCTCGCCCCCGAGGTACAGCGCCATCCATTGTTTCCCGAGTCCGTCAACGTCGGCATAGCCACTCTGCTATCGGACAGCAGACTCCGCCTCAAGGTCTATGAGCGTGGCGCGGGCCTGACCGAGGCCTGCGGCAGCGGCGCCTGCGCAGCGGCCTTCGCGGCGCGCGCACGAGGCCTGACAGGCGCGAGCCACATCGTCGTAGAACAGCCCGGCGGCGAGGTTGGGATTGTCCTTCGCGAGGATCATCACGCCGTGATGTCCGGCCCCGTCGCACACTGCTTCCACGGCACACTCTGACCGCCGCTCCCTTCGTTAGTCCTTCCGGGGGGCTGCTGCGGCGCCGTACTCGCCGTCCGCCGCGCCCTGAAGGACCCCGTCTGGCGCCACCAGGATCGAATTCGCGTCGCCCTGGCCCCGGCTCGAGCGGACCTCGTGGCCCATGGCGCGGAGCTTCTCCGCCAGGGCTTTGTGCTCTCCGTCCGCGGCCACGAAGCGCACTCGATCCGGGAACCACTCGTGGTCCATGCGCGCGGCGTCGACGGCGTCGCGGATTCCCATCTCGAACTCGAGCACGTTCAGGGTCACGCAGAGCACCGTGTTGATGATGGTGCGGCCGCCGGGGCTGCCGGTCACGAGCACGACCTTGCCATCCTTCGTGACGATCGTAGGCGTCATCGAACTCAGCATCCGCTTCTCCGGACGGATCAGATTCGCCGCCGTCCCGATGCGGCCGTTCTCGTTGGTCACGCCCGGCTCTGGATTGAAGTCCCCCATTTCGTTGTTCAAAAGGAACCCAGCGCCGCGCACGACGACGCCCGATCCGTAGCCTGTCTCTTATACACATCTGACGCTGCCGACGATA
>CAJXRJ010000200.1 GCA_913058555.1 uncultured bacterium | reverse complement strand
CCCTCGCTGTGGGGTTCGTCGCGGTCCTCGTCGGCCTCGCCCTACTTCGAGCATCCAAGCGGGCCCCGCGGCCCGAGCGCCACTTCGGCATCGTCCGGGCCCAAATCGTAGATCGACTTGAAGCATCCCCCGGGACCGACCTCGTCGTCGTGCATCGCAAGCCCACGTGCTCTGTGCACCACGAGTTCGTGTTCAACTCCAGCGACATCGACGCCTCGCCTATCATCTGGGCGCGGGACCTGGGGCCGGGCAAGAACCAAGCTCTCGCCGAACACTACCCGGAGCGGAACCTGTGGCTACTCGAGGTTGGCTCCGTGAACCACTTCGACGTGAAGCTCACGAAGGTCCTGAACGGCACCGACGCGGCCAGGGCCCAGTAGGCCCCTGGGCCTGGCCTGCGTGGCGGCTGACTACTTGGCCTTCGCCTTGCCGATGTTCTCTTCGAGGATGGGCGTGAGCTCCATGCGCCTGCTCAGGATCCACTCCCCCACCGGCGTGGTGCGATCCCCGGACTCGTAGTACTTGAGCGTGTTCGAAAACAGCCAATACTCGTCACCGACCTTCTCCGCGGTAGTGACCTGGAACTGCTTCCACTTGTAGTCGTAGAACGTGATCGTCGAGCGTACCGTGCCCGGGTCGAGCCAAGCTTCGCGGCGCACTTCTTCCCTGATGTCGGAGTTGATCACGAGGCCCTTCCATCCGGCGATCTCGTACTTCTTCTTGGCGAGGGTCTCTGCCGCGATCTTCAGGAGCTTCTCGTCCGTGGAAGCCGCCTTGGGCATCCGCACCTCCGAAAGTGTCGAGCGCACCAGGCTCTTCAGGTGAACGATCGCGTTCTGGACGATCTTCGCCTGCGCTTCGCGGTCGGGGTGCTCCGCCCGCGCCAGCTCCTCGTCAATGACCTTTGCCATCTCGATGGCGAGTGCCGCGTCGCGCAGGCGCACCATGTTCTCGTCGAAGGCCCCCTTGCCCAGCACACGCTGGAGCACCTGGTTCCTGTCCTTGGGGTCGGTCTCGAGAATCCACTCGGCCGCCTCGATGCCGTTGGCAGCTTCCCCGTCCATCCGCTCGACCACGTGCTTGCGGGACAACTCCAAGCCGCTCTGCACGGAGATCCGCAGGTTGGAATCCACCGATCCAAACCGGTTGCTACCGACAACGACATTGCTCGAGACGCTCTTGAGCCACTCCATGTCCGCCGGCAATGCCACCGTCAAGCGGTACTGCAGCTCACGCGCCCACGCACGCACCTGGTTCTCGCTGTAGGGCTTCTCGATCCTCGACGGGGCATTCTCGTCGCTGTACTTGTCGAACAGCTTGTCAAGGCGAGCGTTGATCGCAGGCGCCGTCTTCGTGTCCTGGACGATGCGGTCGGTGCCCATGTTGACGAGGTTCTCGAGGTTGTCGATGTTGCTGGTCACCACCTTCACGTTGGGGTCGCCAGCCGGATAGACCGAGATCTTCTCCCGGAACTTGGCGATGGACTTGCGCATGCCGTTGACACGGTTCGTGTCCATGAAGTGCTTGAACTGAAGGAGCTTCGTGTTCTCGAACTCCTGGTTCACGGACTTGTTCAGGGCCACAAGTTTGTCGTAGTCGAAGGCCGGCGTCGCGGGCTTCGGCGGCGTCTTGCCGGCGGGGGTCTTCACGGGCGGCTTCCTCCCTGCGGGGGTCTTTCCCGGCGGGTTCCCCTTGGGCTTGGGAGCCGGCGCTTTGGCCTTAGCGTTGATCTTGGCGAGGACGGCGTCATGGCGCTTCTTCGCCGACTTGAACTCGGCCGTCCCCTGTTGCACCACGGCGTTCAAGCGCTTCGTCGCCCAGCCGAGCTTGTTCTTCAGGGTGGCGGCGGCCTTCGCGTCCCCAGCGGCCAAGTTGCCCTCGGCCGCCTCGACCTCGGCAATTCGGCCCAGGGCCTTCTTCACCATGGGATCCTTCGCCTGGGGCAGCGCGGACGCAGAGGCCTGCGTCAAAAGGACCAAGAGACTGACAAGAAGGAGGAACGTGAAGCGCATGGCGAAGGGGTAGGGATCGAAGGGCCGTTCAGGATGGCCTGCGGCGACCGAATGCTGAGCCACCGTCTATCCTTGATTTCTTCGGTGTTCCGGAACAGGACCTGAAGGCCCGTCCCATAGAGAGTCGCCGCACGCCACTCGGGCCGCGACCCTAGACCCTGACCGGCTGGCACTCTTTGCAGAGGTACAGCCGCCGCGAGCCCACTTCGATCTTCTCGATGGTCCGGCCACATTCCGGGCAGCCGCGCCCATCCCTCGCAAATGCCGCATGGCGGTAGAGCCTCCGGGGAACGCCCTGGGCCTTGGCCGCCGCCACCCGTTGGAGACAGTCCGTCAAGCCCCCCGTTTCATAGGACTGCCGCGTGACGTCGAGGATCCAATGGGCCAACTGAGCGCGCTCGACATCAGTGAGTTCCTTGGGACGCCATCCGGGATGAAGGCCCGCCCACCACAGGATCTCAGATCGCAGGTAGTTCCCTAGGCCAGAGACGAACCCCTGGTCGAGGAGCAAGCCCCCGAGGGCGCGGCCCCGGAACCTCGGGTCCCCTAGGCGGGCGACAATGTCCGCCTCCTCCACCGCAAAGTCGAGGGCGTCGGGCCCGAGCTTTGCCAAGTAAGCATGGCTCGACTCGTCCTCAGGACGGAGGATCTCGATCTCCGACGCGCTGTAAAGCAGCGCCGATTTCTGCGGGCCGCGGATCTCCATGCGCAGGGACCTGCCCGTCTTTGGGTAGAGCCCGGCCTTGCGGATGTACCACTTCCCGTAGAGCTGGTTGTGGCTGTACACCGCGACGCCCACGTCAAAGCGCGTCAAGATCGCCTTGCCGTGGGCCTCGACCCCCGTGATGCACGCGCCGGTGAGCTCCGTCTCCCAAGGACGTAGCCGCTCCAAGCCGAACTGCACAATCTGCGCTCGCTCCCCCACGATCGCGCCCGCGATCTCGTCTGCGGCGCGGTGAATCTCGGGTCCTTCGGGCATAGAATCGTGTCAGCTCGGATCGGCCAGGGCCGTGCCGGGGGTCATGCGCCGCCAACGGCGCTCGGGCTCGACGGATTGGATCTTGGAATCGCGCCACAGGCGGGGGCGACCACCGGGATGAACTTCGCGCTCCGCCGTGCGCCGGATGCCCCGCAGCATGCCGCGGAACACGAAGCCGTGGAGCGGCAGTACCGCGTACCAATACAGCAGGCCAAAGAGGCCCCGGGGAATGAACGATGCCGTCTGCACGACGCGCACCACCTGCTCCCTGGATTTGGCTTGCTCCTCGGGATCCGGCTCCTCCACGTGAAACTCGAGAAGGGCCTCCCCGGGCACCTTCATCTCGGCCCGCAGGGCCAAGTGTTCGGGCGCCTCGATTCCAGTGACGCGCCAGAAATCCAGAGCCTCCCCGTAGGCCACGTTCTCCGGGTCCCGCCGCCCACGCCGCAGGCCCGGCCCCCCGATCAGCCGATCCATCCAGCCGCGAACGCGCCAAAGCCAGTCGAGGGCGTAGTAGCCGTGGCCGCCGCCAACCCGGCAGATGGCGCGGTAAGCGGCGTCCGGCGGCGCGGCCACCAGGCATGTCCAGGTGTCGCGGAAGCCCTCGCCTCCGGCCCATCCGGGGTCGCCAGGGATGGGACCCGCCGCGCTCCACGACGTCTCCACATCCTGCTCGTCGATGCGCGCGAGGGCGGCCTCGATGGACTCCTTCACGGTCAGAAGTTCCTGGGGCATCAGCTCCATCGCTTCGGTCGATCGGCAAACGACTTCGTTGCGGAGCCCCTCGGCCAGCGGCCGCGCCATGCGATGGCTGATGGGGGTCACGAGATGGATCCAAAGGGAACTGAGCCGCGGCGTCAGGATCGGCACCGCCAGAACTCGCCGGCGCGGCAAGCCCCGCGCCAACGCCATGGCGTTCATCAGGTCCTTGTAGTTGACGATGTCAGGCCCGCCGATATCGAGGGTCTTTCCCGCACTCCCGGGAACGGCCAGGGCGTCGATCAGATAACGCAGCACGTTCCGGACGGCGATCGGCTGGCAGCGGGTCGTCACCCACTTCGGGGTGATCATCAGCGGCAAACGCTCGACGAGGTAGCGCAGAATCTCAAACGACGCCGAGCCAGAGCCCACGATCATCGCGGCCCGGAAGACGGTGAGCTGCGCTTCGCCGGTTCGCAGGACATCCTCTACTTCGCGCCGGGACGACAGGTGCTCGGAGAGATCATCGCCGGTTTCCCCCAAGCCTCCGAGATAGAAGACTCGCTCCACCCCGCCGGCGTTGCACGCGTCGACGAAGTTCCTCGCCAGCCGCCGATCGACCTCTCTGTAGTCGCGGCCAGCGGCCTGCATGGAGTGAACGAGGTAGTAGGCCGCAAATACGCCCTCCGCAGCGTCCGCAATGGCCGCTGCATCGTCGAGATCTGCACGAACGATCTCGACGCGTGGATCGCTCGCCCAGCCCCGAGACTCCAGCTTCCGGGGCGAGCGAACCGCGCAGCGCACGCGGTAACCGGCCTCGAGGAGCCTTGGAACCAGCCTTCCGCCGATGTATCCGGTGGCTCCGGTAACGAGAATGATGGGATCGGTTGCCATGGATCGTGGGGTTCGCCCGGCAGGGCCGCGCGGATGACAGGGGGGGCATCCTGTGCCCCCCATGCTCCTCCCCAGGGCCCGTCAGAGCCCGAAGAATCGGTAGCCCCCGGACAGGTCCCCCACCAGCAAGAGCTTCCCCTTGGCCGACGTCCGGATCGCACACGAGTGGGCTTCGCCGGCCGTCTTGATGCGCAGGGACTCAGGCGCGGGCGTGAACCCCGTGGCCAGCTCGAAGGCCGTGACGTAGACCCCGCCACGGCTCGCAGACACGTAGACGTTGAGCCGGCCCCCTCCGATCGGGTCCAGCTCGACGTCGTAGACGTTGGGCGTGAGCCCCTCCAACAGGTCCGGCGGCGCGACCCAGGAGGCGATCGGCGCGCGCGGGCCGATAGACTGGCTGCGGATGTTGGTCACGTCAAAGACCTCGACGGCGCCGCTGAAATCGGCGACGAAGGCCAGCACGTGCTCGCCGCCGCTCCCATCGAGCAGGGTCGCGAATTCGAGCCCAAAGGCCGAGCTGCCTTCCCTGGAAAGGAAAAGTGGGTCGAGCCCCGATGACCCAGGCGGGCGCTGATAGACGGTCCCTGGGAGGGGAGCTCCGTTGACCGTCGCTTCAGCCGCCCGTTGCCAGGGATCATCCATGTCAAAGAGCACGCACGCTCCCTTGCGGAACTGGTTGCCCCAAGCAGGCGTAGGCCGGAAGCTCGGGGAGATCGGCAGGAAGTCCAGGGGACCGCCGAAGGGCTGAGCCGGGTCGATCGCGACCGGGCCCGCGATGAGCTGATCGAGATTCGGTGGACAGCTCGCAAACCCGGAGGGCACACCGAGGATCCATCCCCCCGATCCGTGGCCCGGGAGCCTGACAGCGTCGGCCGGAAACGTGAACAGACTCGCGGTCTCGGCCAAGGGCAGCCGCGTCGCCCAGAACTGTTCACCCCGGGCGTACTCCCGAAGTGGATCCGTGGCCGGTGGAGCGATGGACGCATCGAAGGGGACGTTATCCCACTCAGGATGGGTGTTCAGGGAGAACGACGTCCAGGGATTCGCGGGCGGCGGGAGCTGGCGGGGGTCCTCGAAGGGAATGACGCCGCCCCCCGGGGGAAACGACTGCAGCAAGGGCTCTCGTCCCACCACCTGAAGACCATCGAGGGTCACCGCCCGGCAGAGGAACGCGAAGGTCGATGCGGCAGCACCCACGGGCGCGTTGGCCGCCGTGAACCCGTCGAAGCCGGGGTCGGTCGTGCCCCCCATGTAGTAGTCCCGCAGGGGTGTGCCGTAGCGATCCTCCGGGGACTCGACCGTCACAGAGCGAACAAGATCCACCAAGGGCGCGGCCGTCCCGGCGGCGAGCTGGAAGAGGTGCTCCCCGAAGGCCCAGCCAGCGCCGCTGGAGTCGGCCCGGCCGCCGATCGTCCATTCACGGTTTGGCGCGTCGAGCCAACGGGACTCCTCGTCGAAGATCACCCCGGTATCCAAACGTCGATCGCGGCTACCTGGGCTCGGGTTCGCCATTACCGCCAAGGAACCCGACCCCGACTCCAAAGCATCGGTCCAAACGAGGCCGTCCGGGCGCACCGGAATGTCGTTGAAGGACTGGGTCACCACCCGCGGGTCCGCCGCGGAGAAGGCGGCGCCGAAGGCGTAGCGACCGGTCATCTCATCGGTCTCGCGCAGCCACACAGGGAGCCGCGCGACCGGGTTGGCACCGGCGCTCAGATCGAAGAACGACACGCCGACGGAGTAGGTCGCAAGCGGGAAGTTCGGCGTCGTGGACGGCACGCCGAAATCCCCCAAGATCCCAGTGGAATGGAGCACGCGGAGGAGCTCGCCGGGTGCGGGCTCGCTGGGCAAGACGTGGATCGAATTCACACCCACTGGGATCCACCGATCCAGATTGGGCGTCGAGGTCGAGACCTGGCCCACGTGCAGCTTCGTGAGATTCGCAACGTCGTCGTACACGGCAAGGATCGGGATGTCGGCGTAGCCCACCGGCTGGGCCGGGGCACCTGGATTCGTGACGTCCAGGTTCGGCGCGGGGACCTTCCCCTTGTCGTAGAGCTCCGTCGACTCAAAGTCGTAGCCGCCGATCTGGGCGAACGTTTGATCAAGCTGACGCCCTGGGCCCCGCACGCGCGCGTTCCGCGACCAAGGATCCCCTTGGTAACCCACGACGAGCGCGGTTCGCTCGTTTCCGCCCGAGCCCACGCGCGTCAGCTCGACGCGGCTCGCGTACTTCACGTTCCGCTCCGGCGTGCCGTCGAGGTCGGCCGGTTCGAACGCCGCGCCGGTTCGGTTCGGTCCTGCGGCGTCCAGGTCCACCTGGCGCAGCCAACGCGTGTAATCCCCAGCCGGGCGCCCCGTTGAACCGGGATGCGACCGGGAGGGAATGCCCTCGTGGTGATGGATCTCTATTGACGGCGTGAACTTCTCCCCGAGAGAGAAACGCACCCATCCGAGGTGGTCGACCGCCGCGTAAAGAAAGTGCCCACCGCCGTCGTTCTGGACGGCTACGTCCAAGAAGTGCGGTGGATCGTTGCGGAGCGTCTCGCCAAACTCGGCGCTGCGAGCGGCCGATCGCCAGATTCGGTTGCGATACCAATCAGCCGGAAAGCCCGAACCATTGAGGCCGCCGCCCACCGTCGTCCCGTGGGGCGTCCCGTCCCCAAAGAGTGGGCCCCATTGCTTACGCGCCCGAAGCTGCGGGCTCCCAGCTCCCACGGCAAAGAGCCCTTCGCTCAGGCGCACGCGCAGGACCCCGCTCGTCATCGTCGCGATGTATACGTCGGCATACCGTGGCTCCATCTTCGGGCCAGGCTTCGATGAAACGCCCCGGTCCACGTCCATGGAGATGGCGTAGGAACGACCGCGGGTCACACGGGTCCCGTTTTCGAAGACGTCGGGCGTCTCCAAAGGGTGCGCCCCGAACCTCACCTCACGTACCGCGGGGATCTCAAACCCAACGTCGCCGACGCCCGCCGCGCGGGCGCGGCTCAACGCCAGCCGCGCATACTCGATGGGGTACACGCGCAATATGTTGTCATCGGCCCCCGCGAAGAGCGCGAGCAAGTACGTCTGCGCGCCGATGCGCACCGTCTCGACGGCCGTGCAGAAGCGGCCGGAGTCCGACGCGTTCGGCGTACCCGACTGCGAGTCATCCAGCCGCGCCGATTCGTTGGCGTGGGTGGCGCCCGGATGGGCCTCCATGGCCCAGAGTCCCAGGTGCCCACCGGCCACGTAGAGTAGATCCCGTCGGTCCTCAGGACCCGGGGAACCCAATGCTGAATCGTCGGATAGATCCGCCGCGGGATCGAGCACCATGTCCGCCGCCATGACGCCCAAGGACCCGATGGGGATCCGCTTGGTCTGGGCAGGCATCGCCTGCTTCAGCGAGCCGGGGCTGGCGGTGGCGGGGCTGCGCGCGCCGAACTCGATGAAGCTGAGCGCGCCGCCTTCACCGGAGAAGATCCAATGGCCGTCGTCCGTGGAGATCTGGGCCTGGGGCGAGCTGTACGGGTGCACAGCAAGCGGCCGGTTCAATACGCCCGTGGGCGCCGACGTTTGTGCGAGGGATAAGGGTGCCAAGGCCGCGGCACCAAGGGCCGCGAATGCCCACGTTGCGAGACTCTGAGGGGAGCGCGGGAGGATTCGCAGCCCGGGAAGAGGGCAAATCCGAGGACGCCAGCCCGCTTGGGATGGTTTTTTGGTCATGGGAAAGCGGCGTCGGGGGAAGACCTTCGCCACCTCGACCGTAGGCGCGAACACTCCGGGCCACAAGCGGCTAGCCTTTGGGTCTCCCGCCCCCTGCCCAAGCCCATGTCCTTTGTCCCACGCTGGGGCTCCCTCCTGCACCGCACCATGTCCCACAGATTCGTCGCCCTTGTCCTCGGCCTTGCACTCGGCTGTTCCTCCACTGGACCCAAGACCCCGGCCCAGGCGATCAGCCATAGCGTCCGCACAACGGCCACCGGCGAGCGCATCCTGACGGAAACGGTGTGGCTCGACGCCCCCGTCGCCGACGTGTGGGCCGCGTACACGACCAGTGAGGGCTGGACCGCCTGGGCGTCGCCGAAGGCGAAGATCGACCTGCGAGCGGGCGGCTCGATCCTGACCCAATACGACAAGTCGAAGGCCATCGGCGACGCCGGCACCAATCGGCTCACCATCGTGAGCTACGTCCCGGAGGAGATGCTGACCCTCAAAGCCGACGTCGCGGCGAACTGGCCCGAGCTGCTGAAGCAGGACGCAGAGAACCTCTGCAACGTGATCCTGTTCGAGCCGATGGGAAAAGGCCGCACCCGCATCCGCGCCTTTGGCCTCGGTTACGGCAACTCCCCCGAATACGACGCGCTGCTCGACTTCTTTGCCCAGGCCAATGCGGGACTCCTGGCGGGACTCAAGCGCTACGTGGAGGACGGCGTTCGCTCTGAGTTTTAATGCCCCCGGATCCGCCACGGCTTGCCGGCATGTCCTGTCCACGGATCAAGCGCTTCCCCATCCAGCGCACCGCGCAAACGTCAAAGACCCCTCGGCAGGCGCGGCCCCATGTTCCGTACTTGCTCTGGCCGAAGGCCCTGGGCCTGTGGGAGACAGGGTGTTCCCCCACGATGTAGCCCCGCTGACGAAGGAGCGTGGGCAGGAATCGGTGCATCCCATCGAAGGGCACAAGGGACTCAAACGCTTCCCGCCGCACGACGCGCAGTGAACAACCCGAGTCCCGCACTCGATCGCCCGTGACCGTATTCCGTACCCCATTGCCGATGCGCGACCCCACCCGCCGAATCCACGGGTCGCGGCGGACCTCGCGATACCCCACGGCCGCGTCGTCGGCCCCCATGGCGCGGTGCAGTGACACGAGATCGGTCGGGTCCTGCTGAAGGTCGGCGTCCATGGTGCCTACGAGACCGTGGCGGGCCCAGCCGAGACCCGCCCAGATCGCCGCGGACTGTCCCATGTTGCGCGGCAGGTAGACCGCATCGATCCGCGCGTTGGCGGCAACAAGGCCTGCGAGCACATCGGCCGAGCCGTCGGTGCTGCCATCGTCCACCAGCACGAGCTGCCAGTCGAAATGACTCGACAGCGCCGCGCCCACTTCCGCCACGAGTGCCGGAAGGCTCTCCCGCTCGTTGAAGGCGGGCACGATGAGCGACAAGCCGGGGGACAAAACGTCAGAGCGCCAGGATGCGCCAGCCCTTCGTCTCAGCCACGTCCCGCAGGCGATCAAAGGGATGCACGGCCACCGGCTCCCCCACGATGCTGAGGGCGTCCATGTCGCTGCGTCCGTCCCCGAACATGGCGCAATCGGCGGGTACCGCTCCAACCTGACGGCAGTAGCTCTCGATCGCCGCAGCCTTGCCGGGCCCCGTGCAGAACCCGTCCTCTAGACGCCCGGTGAACTCTCCCCGCGCCGCATCCACCTCGAGCCTCGTGCAGAGGAGAGCATCCATCCCGAGGGCCGCCGCCACGGGGGCCGTGACCACTTGGTTGGTCGTCGTGAGCAGCACGGCGCTGCGGCCCTTCGCCCGCTCCGATTCGATCAACGACCGGGCCCCAGCGAAAAGCATCGGCAGGACCTTCTCATGGGCATGCTTGTGGCCAAGCACTTCCGTCCCCCGCACCTCACGGCCCTGGTAGATCTTCCCGAGCAAGATCCCGTACTCCGTCTGCCAGGCGCGCCCCTCCAGGTACGCCCGCTCGATGGCCCCTTTCCCCTCCAGCAGAGCCCCATCGAGGGCCCCATGGGCCGCCATGAAGTCGAGGAACGACGAATCACTGTCCCCGTCTACGAGGGTGTGATCCAGGTCAAAAAAGGCGATGCTCGTCATAGTTGGGGTCGCGTCCGGTGTCCCGGAGGGGGCCTGGTCCGGCGTGGCTAGCCGTTCCGTGGCCAGCATCTTCGTGGTTCAGGGCGGTTACGCGCTAGCTTCGTGCGGGTAGAGATCCCATGGGACACGGATCTTCCCATCTGGATAGCCCCACCGGACCGATCGCCCATGCTGACCGCCTTCCTACTCATACTCGCCGCCGCGCCCGCGCCCACCCACGGCGGCGAGTATGAGTAGGAAGGCGGTCAGCATGGGCG
>CAJXRJ010000199.1 GCA_913058555.1 uncultured bacterium | reverse complement strand
CCCGGCGGGGGCCCTGCTCGACGGCCTATCCAGGCGGCTTCTCGGGGAGCCATTCGATCGGGGCGGCGAGGTCGCGGCCGACGGAGAGGTGGATCGAGGCATGCTCGGGGCGCTGATGGAGCACCCTTACCTCGCGCTCGAGCCGCCAAAAAGCACGGGGCGCGACACTTTTGGCGAGGCCTGGGTGGGCGAACTTTTGGCGGCATGGGAAGCGCTGGGTACCCCGGATATCCTGGCGTCTGGGGCGGCCTTCGTGGCCCGAGCGGCCGCTGAGGGCTTGTCCAACTGGGGCCGGGTTCCGGGAGCCCTACATATCGCGATCGCTGGGGGAGGGGTCCATCACGGCCCGATGATGGAGCGGCTTGAGGCCGAACTCCACCTTGCCTTCGGGCAGGGCGAATCCGACGCCTGGCTCGCCTCCTTTGGCCCCAGCGGCCGATTTGGGGTCCCCCCAGACGCCCGTGAGGCCCTCGCATTTGCGGCCCTGGGGGCGCGTCTTGCCGTCGGTGAGCCCTCGTCGCTTCCATCGGTCACGGGCGCCGGGCCGGGTCGGTGCCTCGGGAAATGGAGCCCCTCCCTGTCCCTTTGAGCCGAGGGGCTGGCCGGGCCGAAATTGACCCCCAGATTGGTGCGACTTCTTTGGTTTCCGCGGTATCCCAGCGAAAATTGAGCGGTACCCGCCGCCACGGAGCCGGTTCCGTTTCTTGACCGACCCACGGCCTCCGCTATCATCCCAGCCCCCCGGGACGAGCCATCGTCTCGGGAGCCGACTCGACTATCCCCCCCAGTCCACGTCCTCGCTGCACCGCGAGGTCGGACGGCGATGCGTAATCCGATCGCGGAAAGCGCAGCCGCCGGCGTCTTGTATCCGCCATGAGCCGATCGCGATTCCTGGGCCAACTGGCCCTCACCGTCCTCGCCACGTCCGCGACTGCCGTTGCCGGTACGCCGGCCCTGGACGTCACCAGCGACTTCAACTCCGCCCTCTCCAAGTGGGAGCGTGGGCAAAAGCAAGAGGCTCTTGACGCTATGCGTCAGATCCTCGCCGCTGACCCCGACCCTGCTGAGGTTTTTGAGGCCTACCTCGCTGCGGATACCGACCTCCTCACGCGCTTCATGACGGAGGGCGACGAGTTCAGCCTCGTGGCCAAGCGCTTCCTCGAGCGCGCTGGCACCGGTCGTCAGGCGATCGAGCGCGACGACGACCGCATCAAGGAGCTCGTTGGCAGCTATATGCGCGCCAGCGATCCCGTCGAGCGTCTGCGTGTGATCTCCGAGCTTCGCGCGAAGCACGGTGAGTACGCAGCGTCGCGGTTCATCAACGTTCTCAGCAACGCTGACGATCCGGACAAGGTCCGTATGGCTCAGATCGGGCTCAAGGGGCTCGGCGCCCAGGCGGTCCTTCCGCTCGTCGCCACCCTCGGCTCGGCCGACGACTTCCAGCGCCAAAACGCTGCCGTCGCCCTTGGCTACATCGGTGACCCCCGCGCCGGAGCCCATCTCCTTGCCTCCGCCGCGAGCGACTCCTCGGACACTGTCCGCGGCGCCGCTGCTGCTGCCGCCCAGGCTTGCTCCGCGAGCGGCGACGCCGTTGCCGCACTGCTTTCGCTTGGCAACAAGTATCACCACCGCGACGCCAGCGTCCTGTTCGACGCCGCCAAGAGCGACGTCGTCTGGTCCTGGGGCGAGGGCAAGCTGGCTTCGGTCAACGTGCCCGCCGGTGTCTACAACAACGAGCTTGCGAAGGACGCCTACTACAAGGCCCTTTCCATCCAGCCCAGTTCCGACATGGCGCTCGCTGGCATCGCCCGCGAGAGCGTCGACATCGAGGCGAAGCTTGCGAGCCTCGCTTCCGCAGGTCAGGACGTTAGCGAGCTGATGGAAGCCTCCGCTGAGGGCATGCTGGCCGTGGAGAGCGCAGGCTCCAGCGCCCTGGACATGGCCCTCTCGATGGCCGTCGCCGAAGGCGACGACTCGACGGGCTCGCGCATTGCTGCGAAGCTCGGCGAGATCGCCTCAGCTCCGACCCCCGGCCTTGAGGCTGCCCTCGCTGGTGGCGGAATGACCCTCCAGGGTGAAGCGGCCGTGGCTCTTGCTCACATCGCCGTCAACACCCAGCAGGCCGCTTCGATGAGCGTCGTGGACGCCTTGTCCCGCGCTGCTGCGACCCGCGTCATGAAGGTTGCCATCATCATTGACGGCGACGTTCAGCGCGCGCAGGCCCTCGCCTCGGCCCTTGAGGGCCAGGGTGTCCTCGGCCAACACGCCGGCTCCGGTGTTTCCGGTCTCGTGATGCTCGGTCAGGTTCCTGGCGTGGACACGATCCTCGTCGGCGACGATCTCTCGGACCTCACGTCGGACGCCGTGATCCAGCAGATCCGCCAGAACCCGGCGTACGAGAACACTCCGACGTTCCTCCTGACCGCCAACGACGAGCTCGCCGAGGCTTTCGGCGACCGCATCCAAGGTTCCTTCGCGGGTGCCGACGGGATCGTGGCGCTTCAGGAAGTCTTCGACGCCAACTTCGACGATAGCCGCGCCCGCGCTGACGCCCTGTCTGGCAAGGCAGCCGGTGCCCTCTCGGCCCTGGCCCGCAGTGGCCGCACGGAAGTGAGCTCGGCCATGGCCGGCCTCGTGAGCGCCATCGACGGCCGCCGCGATGGTGTGGCCATCCCCGCTCTCGGAGCCCTCGCCCAGGTGGGCGGTGCCGGCGCCGTGGACAGCATCATCAGCGTGCTCAGCAGCAGCGATGCTTCGGACGACGTTCGCGTCGCTGCCGCCGGAGCCCTCGGGGCCATCGGTAGCCGCGTGGCACTGGCCGAAGAGGCAGCGAACGCTGTGCGTGAAGTGCTCGGTAGCGATGCACCGATCGCCATCCGGTCCGCGGCCGCCCGCGCCCTCGGCCGCATGAACCTTGGAGCCCCGGCCCGCGCCGGTGTCCTCGAGGCCGTGCGCGTCCGCGTCGGGACCTCCTCGGAGTGATCTTCGCTCGGATCCGTCACGGGTCCGCAGTCAGATTTGGGACCCCGGCAGCAAACTCTTGCCGGGAACCACAAATTCACGGGGCCCGTTCCTTCCACGAAGGAGCGGGCCTCGCTATTCTTCTCCGCCCCAGCGCGGCCCTTCGGGCGTCCCGCGCGATTCGGGGTCGACGCCAGAGTAGCTCAGTGGTAGAGCACCGCTTTCGTAAAGCGAAGGTCACGGGTTCAAATCCCGTCTCTGGCTCCACTTCCGGAGCCTTCCTCTTAGGGCTGCTTTTCGGGGCTGCTTTTCGGGGCTGCCCACCCGGGGCTTCAACGGTCCGTCGCTCTGGTGCACTCGGTTCGAGAGGCAGCGCCATGACGTGTCGAACTCGGGGGCCGCAAGATCGGACCACAAGCGATGGCAAACGGCCAATTCCCGAGCGCAGACGCGCGCCTTTGCGGGGTGATCCACCTCGCTGCGACCCCCGGATCTGCGGGTGTGCTCGGCAAAGAGACCCACGCTCCGAAGGAGCTCGTTGACGCCCTCTTGGAAACGGCCGTGCGTGACGCGCGTGCTTACGTGGAGGGTGGTATCAGCTCGCTGATCGTCGAGAACTTCCAGGACGCGCCTTTCCTCAAGCAGGGCGTGGGGCCGGCGACGATCGCGGCGCTCACGTTGGCGGTCGATCGGGTTAGCCAGGTACCTGGGGTCTCCGAGGTGGGCGTCAACGTCCTCCGGAACGACGCGCACACAGCCCTGGGGATCGCAGCCGCCACTGGGGCTGGTTTCATTCGCGTCAATGTCCACACCGGTGCAATGTACACCGATCAAGGCCTGATCGAGGGGACGGCCGCAGGCACGTTGATGGAGCGCTCTCGCCTTGGCCTGAGCGTTCGTATCTTCGCCGACGTCCACGTCAAGCATGCGACTCCGATCGCAGGGGAGCGCCTTGAGGACGCTGCGAAGGATGCGGTCCAGCGCGGACGTGCGGATGCACTCATCGTGAGCGGCTCCGGCACAGGCGCCATGCCCAACCTCGTGGAGATCGCCCGCGTGAAGGACGCGCTTGGCGGGGCTGTGCCGGTTCTCATCGGATCTGGCTTCCGAGCAGACACCGCCCGCGAGCTCCTGTCCGCAGCCGACGGGGCGATCGTGGGAACCGCGGCGAAGGTCGACGGCGACGTGCGTCTGCCGGTGGATCCTGTCCGGGTGGCGGCCTTGGTCGCTGCGTGCGGCTAAGGGCCATCCACGCGACGAGTCACGACCCCCTCAAAAAAAGGAAGGGGCACCGATGCAACCCACGGTTGCATCGGTGCCCCTCGCCTATGCCGCAGGGCCAAGGCCCCGCGCGAGGCTCACAGGAAAGTGATCGTGTAGCCGTCGGTGAAGTTCGACGTCGGCGTCGGGTTGCTGTCGCGGTACCAGCACTGGAAGTTCCAGGTCTGACCGGGGAGCGTGTTGGCCGGGCCGTTGGCGGTGGGGACCGCCGTCAGGTCGACGGTGAGTGGGATGACTCCGAAAGGGCCTGAGTTGCCGAGCTGGCTGTTGTAGCGGCCCGTGGCGCCGCCGAGGCATACGATGCCTTGGCTGTTTGGAACGGACGGGACAAAGCCCTGCGTGTCGCTGACGACGAAGAGCCCGAAGGTGTTCGCGGGAACGCTCGTGGCGGTCAGGGTGAAGTCGTTGTTCGCGATGAACTTCGTACCAGCGCCGAAGAGCGTGCCGCCCACGCCGGTGCTGTTGGTGACGCCGACGCAGTAGTTCTCACCGAGAATCGGGCCGACGGGCTGGGCGATTGTCGGGCGGTAGAACTCGAGGGTGCAGCGCATCCGGCGGGACTGCTGCTCCGTGAAGTTCGACATGCACGTGTCCGGGCTGTAGTTCATGTAGTTCCGCACCGGGTCGGAGCTACCGCAGCTCGAGGAGTTGCCGGGGCAGTTGAATTCAGGCTGGGACTCCGAGTTGGTGTCGCAGATCCGGTCGCCTGAAGTGTTGCAGTTGCTACCGCTACATCCGTTTTGGAACGTGTGGTAGAGCCCGAGGTAGTGCCCAACCTCGTGGGTCGTCGTGCGGCCCTGGTTGTACGTCTGGATCGGAGCGTTGCGCCCAACGGAGGAGTTGAGGATGACGACCCGGTCGGAGTTGCCGCCGACGTTGCCGCCGCCCGTCTGGGGGAGGAACGGCACGTAGCCGAGCGTGCTGCTGCTGCCGCCCGGAAGGCCCATCGTGTAGACGTTCATGTAGACGTCCGGGTCCCACGCGATCGTGTTGTAGTAGGCGCCGTTGTCCTGGTACCAGCTCGAGTTGTTGTACCGAACGATTCCGGTCGTGGGCTGGCCACTGGGGTCCACCGACGCGAGGCGGAAGCGGATCTTGGTATCCACTCCTTGGCTGCCCGGCGTTCCCGCGAGCGCGCCGAAGTCCTCGTTAAGGATGTCGATCTGGCTGTTGATACGGCTATCCGGAACGTTGCCACCGCCGCTGTTCTGGCGAATCACGTGGAAGACCACGAGGATCTCGACCTCATCGAGGTTGGCCGGGGAGTACTGCGCGGCCGGGTTCGTGGCGTTGGCGCTGCAGTCGCTGGGCGGGAGCGAGCGTGCGAATGCCAGGTCCACTTCAGGGGTCAAGCAGCGGATGTAGCCGTGCGGTCCGGGGGCGACGTTCTGGGCGCTCGGTGTGAAGGGCTGAGGGCTGGGGATCCCATTCTGGGCTGAGGCGGGGATCGCAGCGAGGGCGCCCGTTAGGGCCAGCCCCAAGGAGCGGGAGAATCGACGGTTCATAGGGGCAAAGGAGCTGTGGATGGGGGCCTGGCCAGGGGACAAGAGTGATCCCCATCAGGCTGCTTTTCGACGGATCGCAAGCTGCATAAGGATCCCCTGTTCCCGGGCTTTGAGTCCGATTCCATTGGGCATCCATGGGGTCCCATGCCTTGGATTGTCCCCGCTTGGGGCACGGCGTCGCGTTATGTCGCTCGGTGGCGACTTGTCCCATGCAAAACGGGCTGCGTCGCCCGCAACGCTCGCCCGCAATCCTCGACTGGGGCGGCATCCCAAAGTGGATCCAGCGCCTCCTCCAGGTCGCATCTTACGCGTCGGTCCGGTCGATCCTCGGCGCCTGACTCTCGAACGAAACAACGCGCATCTGGCCCCCCTTGAGGGGCGCGGCCAGGGCCGCTCCGATGGCCCCAAGGCGGTCATGGGGGCCAATGGCGACCAGGCCGGAGCCTGCGCCGCTCAACGTTGCCCCGAAGGCGCCAGCGGCACATGCGTCCGCGATCGCCTGGTCGGCTCCCGGGATCAGGGCCCGGCGGAAACGCTCGTGCAAGCGATCTTGCACACCCAGTGAAATGGCCGCCGGCCGGCCCGACCGCAGGCCTTCCAGCAGCAGTGCGAGGCGCCGTGGGTTCTCGATCGCATCGGCAAGGGGGACCTGGCGCGGGAGGACACGTCTCGCCTCGGGTGTGAACAGGGGGTCGTCAGGCCAGGCCACCACGAACCCAAGGTCCCGGTGAACGGGCTGGCGGACAATCTCAAGGCCCCGCGGGTGCGGCACGGCCAAAGTGCAGCCACCGAGGAGCGACGCGACGCCGTTATCGGGGTGGCCTTCGAGTTCCAGGGCCAGCGACGCGAGTCGGCCCTCGCGATTGGTGAGGGCTTCTTCATTCCCGGCCGCAGCCGCCGCGATGAGAAGCCCCGCGGCGACGGCAGCGCCGCTGCTACCGAAACCCCGTCCGACCGGGATCTCACTGGAGATCTCGAGCTCAAGGGAAGGCAAGGTCATGCCGAAGGCCTCGGAGTACTTCGCGAGGGCTCGCTCGATGAGATCTTCGTCGCTCGCCCAAGGCGGGTCCTCGCGGTACCTCAGGCGATGATGTCCAGGCGCTTGATCGCTGAGGACCGTTGCCTTGACCTCGAGGAACATTCCGAGGGCAAGGCCGAGGAAGTCGAAGCCAGGGCCAAGGTTGGAGGTCGAACCGTGGACGCGGACGCTCAGTACCCTGTTGTCGGAGTTCATGTTGTGCACGCCCACTCCATGGGCCTTGTCGATTCTTCGGACACGAGATACCGTATGTGCGCGCCGCACTTACTGGTCCACGGCAATCGCGGTTTCGTGACACCGCAGCCTCATCCTGCGATTTGCCCAGGACCATCGCTTCACAAGCATCGCGTGGCGACCCGGTCGTTCAGATTCTGAGCGACTCTAGTCCTACACCGCACAGTTTCCAAACCGCACCGGTCTGCTCCCGAAAGGCACTCCGCGTTCGAACGGCTGACCACCCTGTCAGCCTTCCGTTCCTAATCCTGGGTTATCCCAGGCACTGGATCGGATTCGACGTTCAGAGGACCTGGGGCGACCATCCATCCCTGGAGGGATCCCATGACTGTCGATTTCACCTGCGACGAGAAGGATCGGTTCTCGTCTCGCTTGGCCACTATCCCTGGTATCCGTCCCCTGCCCTCCGTGGGGGACTGGATCTTGCTTGAGGTCCAAAAGCCCCAGGAGATCGCCCGCAAGGTCAATCGCCGACTCGAGCCGGGCATCATGAGCGTGCCCCGTGGCATGGAGGGCGCCGTGCGAGTGCACGTCGGCGATCCAAAGATCAACGAGCAGGTCATCCAGACCCTGCGCGATCTGGTGGCCTAGGGGCGGTCCTGTGGCCTAGGGGGGCCACTCGATCGATCCCATCCGCCAAGCAGCCCTGGGTCCCATCAGGCGCCCGGCGACAACGGCGCCCGTTCCATTCCGCCCGACGGAATGGAACGGGCGCCGCTTTTTTTTGGGGGTCCTCCGCGGTGGCCTGCGGAACGGCCTCGGCAGCCGGCACGCCCATGTTTCGGGTGCGTGAGCCTGACTCCTTTCGGCGCGGCCATCCGGGGTGCCCTACCCCGTGCCCCGGTATAACTCTCGGGTCATGCAAAACCCGAAACGCGCCACGATTGCCGCCGCCCTCCTGACCGCCCTTGCCGTCACCGGTTCGGCGATCGCGCAGGATGATCCAACGAAACTGCCCGAGCTCAGCGAGATCGGGGGTGACAAGTCCGTCAGTCTTGAGATCGGCGAGGCGGAGCTGCGGGATCACGTCAAGGCCCTCAGCCATGACCTGCTCGCGGGGCGCGCCATGGGGTCAGAGGAGAGCATGATCGCGGCCCGCTACTGCGAGCAGCAGCTCAAGGCCATGGGCTTTGGCCCAGGGGGTGCCGACGAATCGTTCTTCCAGTTGATCCCGTTCGGGCGATCCACTTACGACGCTCCACCGGAGCTTCGCATCGTGACTGCGGATGGGGAGAGCCACGGGATCTATTACGGCGAGCACTTCACGTTCCAGACGGCTTCCCTGCCGGCGACGACGGGCCCGTTGGACTGCCTCCTCGTATCCGAGGAGGGGGACATTCCCGAGGAAGCGAACCCCAAGATCGCCCTCGTCATGGGGACTTCCGCCGGGAAGGCCAGCAAGTGGCTCCGCGAAGCGGGCTTCCCACGGGGCCGCGGTTTCGGAATGGTGCTCGTGCCGCGCAAGCGCGGGGGCGGCGAGCGCAAGACGCCCAAGCCGTCTCGCATGCGTCCGGTCGAGTCGAGTGTTGGTGGGCTCAACGTCTCCGTGTTTGGAGACCTTGGTGAGCGCGCGAAGGCCGGGGAATTCGTCACGGTCCAGTTCGAATCCCACGCCCAAAACGATCGCCGCAACGATGCCAACGTGGTGGCCGTGCTTCCCGGTGCCGGAGACCTGGCGAAGGAATTTGTCATCCTCTCGGCCCACCGTGACCACATCGGCCTGAGCCGAATTCCGGAAGGCGCCCGCGACTCCGACGATGCGATCAATAACGGGGCCGATGACGACGCCTCGGGATGCGCGACGGTCATGGAGATCGCGGAGGCCCTGGCGCTGGGTGCCAAGGCCGATAGCAAGACGCCCCGGCGATCCGTCATCGTCCTCCTCGTGACCGGCGAGGAGGCGGGTCTCATTGGCTCGAAATTCTGGGCCGAGAACCCCACCACCCCGATCGAGCAGATCGTCTGCGCCCTCAACTTCGAGATGCTGGGCCGCCCCGACGAGATGGTGGGGGGCAGGGGCAAGCTCTGGCTCACGGGCGACGAGCGCTCGGACCTTGGGCCCTACCTTCGGAAGATGGGCCTCGGAATCGTGGCTGACCCACGCCTGGAAATGGGCTTCTTCCGGCGCTCAGACAACGTCTCGTTCGCGAGGGTAGGCATCGTGGCCCAGACGCTCTCAACGTTCGGGATGCACGAGGACTACCACAAGGTCTCGGACGAGTGGGACACCCTCGACTACCCCCACATGACGGCCGCCGCGAACGACTGCCTGAAGGCGGTCAAGGCCATGGTGAATTCTGACTGGAAACCTTCATGGAATGAAGGTGAGCCGAAGCTGTAGGCTTTCGGACGAACCACAACGATGCGGCGTCCGAGTCCGGGCGCCGCGAGGGGGGATATATGCCAAGCACGACCAAGCAAAAGAAGAGCCCCGCCGAAGGCGGCAAGGGCCCGAAAAACAGTAGCGGCAAGGGCAAGGGGCCCAAAGCCAACAGCGGCAAGCGCGCGTCCCAGGCCAAGAGCCCGGAAGACAAGAAGGACGGGCGCAAGCGGGACCGGCGGATGAACGCGAAGAACGCGGACCGGTACGAGCTGTACCAACGCGCGGTGAACTCGCCGGACGCCGACATCGACTTCCTGGATAAGGCCTACAGGCACTACCGGGGCAAGGACCCGCTTCACTTCCGCGAGGACTTCTGTGGCACCTCGGCGCTCTGCGCCGAATGGCTCTCCCGGGCGCCCGAGCGCACGGCGGAAGGCGTGGATCTTGACCCCGAGCCCATCGAGTGGGGCAAGCGCCACAACTTCGGCGGCGTCGAGGACGGCATGGAGCGCATGACCTGGCACGTCGCCGACGTGCGCTCCAAGGTCAACAAGCGACCGGACGTCACTGCGGCCCAGAACTTCAGCTACTGGTGCTTCTACACCAGGAAGGACCTCCTCGCGTACTTCCAAAGCGTGCGTGAGGACCTCGCTGACGGTGGCATCTTCGTGCTGGACCTCTACGGCGGGCCGGAAGCCACCATCGAGCAAGAGGAGATCCGCGAACTCGGCGGGGGCATCCAATACGTGTGGGACCAGCGCGAGTACCACCCCTCCACGGGCCGGTACTTCACGGCTATCCACTTCAGGTTCCGCGATGGCTCCATCATGGAGAACGCCTTCGAGTACGAGTGGCGCTACTGGACCATCAACGAGATCCGCGACGTGCTCTACGAAGTAGGCTTCGCCGACGTCTCCACGTGGCTTGAGGGGACAGATCCCGAGGACGAAGAAGAAGGCGACGGCAACTACGAGATCGACGAGGTCGGCGAGAACTGCCAAGCTTGGCTCGGTTATCTAGTCGCGGCGAAGTAGTTCGAGTTCCTGATCGTTTGGCCATCACGGCCGGGTAGCGAATGGCATGACCACATCGGCTCCTCTTGGGTTCGCAAGGGCATTGAGGAGGGCGATGACATCGCGTGCTTGCTGCCTGGCCGTGCTGCTTCTTCTCCGGGGCGCTGCCCCAGAGGCGTCGTCGGCCGGTGGCGTGCGAGCCCGTCGCACGCTCGGCGGTGCCCAGGAGGCGCCCGCCCCCGATCCGGCCGCCGCGCTTCACCTACTGGTGAAGCGCGCTGATGGGGGGGCCTGTCTCTTATACACATCTCCGAGCCCACGAGACTAGGCATGATCTCG
>CAJXRJ010000198.1 GCA_913058555.1 uncultured bacterium | reverse complement strand
CAGGGATTGTGGCGGTTTCGTGCGGGGCGAAGGCCAAAGTGCGGAGCCAGCTTGGAAGAGCTCTAAGAATGCGACGTCGCCGCCCGCAGATCCGCGACCTGGATCTCCCCGCGGCGCACCCCTTGCAGGAATCGGGCTTGTGCATGAGCATTGGGACTCCCTCGATCGACGGCGCCGGCTTGGCTCGTTCCAAGCCGCGTCCCCGATCGACCCACACCCTCTCCCTGCCGAAACTACCCAATTATGTCGCTCCGTTTCGAATCCCTGGCCGCGCTGACCGCGGGCCTGCTCTGCGCGCCCGCGCTGGGCCAAAACGACGAATGCACCGGCGCCATTGTTCTGACGTCCAGCACTCCGGTCGCCTTTGACACCTCCACCGCCACAGTGAGTGCGCCCATCTGGCCTTGCGCCATGGGTGGCGCGGCCGACCTCTGGTACACCTACACGGCGACCAGTGACGGGTCCCTGCAATTCAGCACCTGCGGCTCGTCCTACGATACGAGCATCGAGGTCTTCGACGGCACGTGCGCGAATCTCAACCCCGTCCTGTGCAACGACGATAGCTGCGGCACCCAAAGCGAGTTGATCCTGACGGGTGTGACAATGGGGGACACATACTTCGTCCGCGTGGGAGGCTTCAACGGCGCAGTGGGCGCCGGCACGATCGTGGCCGAGGAGTTCGCGCCCATCCTCCCAACCGGCTCGATCCCGCTCTGGCTAAACGCGGTGCAGTCCGGTACCCCCGCGAGCTATGTCAACTCGGGCTTCGTCGGACCGATCGAGGCGGACATTGGCGCCACCAACGGGACCAACGGCGTGAGCTACGAGTTCGTTGTCTACGGCGACAACACCGGACTCAGCAACGGGCTCATGGGGAGCTTTGCCGGCGTCGCGGTTGGCCTCAAGTTTGAGCAGTACGCCGATAGCGACCAATACGGCATCACCGAGTTTGGCGTCGTTGACCTTTACTACACCCTCCAGAACAACACGCCAGGAACGGATGTTCACCTGGTCTTCGTCGTGGACGTTGTCAACGGAACGACCAAGCTCTACGAAAACGGCGTCGGCGTTGGAACCCTGAACACAGCGCCGGTCCTGGCCGGTCTCATGGGGATCGGTCAGATCCATCGACCAGGCGGCAATGCCGACGTGATGGCCAGGGGCCAGGTCCACGGCGTCGCGGTCTACGAGGGAATGCTCACCCCGGCGGAGATCCTCGCGCACCGGGACGCGTACTTCAACGGCAGCCTCGGGACCAACTACTGCTCCACCAACCCTAACTCCACGGGCGCGACCAGCGTCATGTCGGCTACGGGCTCAGCGATCGCGTCGGCGAACAATTTCACGGCCACGGCGTCGAACCTTCCCCCGAACCAGTTCGGTGTCTTCGTGACCTCCCGGGACCAGGGCTTCGTGGCCAATGCGGGCGGTTCAAGCAACGGCAACCTCTGCCTGGGTGGCGCGATTGGGCGCTTCTTCATGTCGAACCAGATTCTGAGCTCCGGTGGCATGGGTGAGTTCTCGCTCCAGCTCCCGCTGACCTCCTTCCCCCAAGGCAATGGCTTCGTCGCCGTCTTGCCAGGGGATACCTGGAACTTCCAGGCGTGGCACCGCGACGGCGTCGGCCTCGGCTCGAACTTCACCGACGGCCTCGAGGTCCAGTTCCAGTGATGTGCATGGGCCCGTCAAGTCGCCTTGACGGTCCCTCCGTGGCACGTTTGAACTGACGTTCGAAACTGCTGCAATCCGCGCCCCGGCGTCGGCCCCGACGGGCCGACGCCGGGGCGTCTTCTTGCCTGAGCAGATCGTTCCTCAGCGGACATGCGATGAACGAAACCACGGGGCCGCGCGGGAAACCAGGCCACCATCGCCCGGCCCTTGCGGAGAACCCGCTACCCAGGGAGACTCCACCTGCGCCCAACTAGTCCACCGGTGCCCCGCCGTACCCTCAGCCCGGCGCAGGGACCGCCTGTCCCCCTTGCCACCTCCAATGCCATCGACCTCACTAGGCCTCTCCCCCCAGCAGCAGCGGTCGCCCGCGGCACGGCCTAGCAATGAATTGATCCGCCGTTCACACTGCCGGCCCGCGCAACCTAGGTACGCCCAGACTTTGACTGCAGGCTTCGCGTTGGCTGCGGGAATCCTGCACCTCGTCGCCTGCGCCGTCCCCGGCCCGGCGGCTCCCCCTCCTGGGGCACTCGATCAGCTCGCCGCAGAGGTCCAAGCCTGGGTCAAAGCAGGCGAGATTGTCGGCGCTGAGGTGATCGTGATGCAAAGCGGCGACCTGCTGCTCCACAAGGCATTCGGTTTCGCCGACAAGGAGCACAGCGTGCCGATGGTGAAGAACGGTGTCATTTCAGTGAAGTCGATGACCAAGCCGGTCACGGCCACGGCGGTTCTGATGCTCGCCGACGAAGGCCGGCTATCGCTCGATGACACGCTAACAAAGTACATCCCGGAGTACGCCGGCGATCCCCGGGTCACGCTGCACGACCTCTTGTCCCATACGAGCGGCGACGACGGCGGCTTTGGCGGCGGTGGCTACAACGTCTACGACTTCCCGTCACTCGCCGCCTGGGTCGAGGATTGGGCCGTACAGAAACCCGCGGGCACCTACGGCAAGTTCGCTTACTCGAACTTCAACTATGCCGCACTCGGCTACGTCGTCGAAGTTGTCACCAAAGCGCCGCTCGAACTCTTCCTGCAGGACCGCATCCTGACGCCCCTGGGAATGGACGAGACTTGGGCCCACTTCACCCCAGAGGCCGAGTGGGCCGCGCGCGTCCCCGTCCGGTACCGATGGAACTTCGAGAGGGCCCAGTTCGAGGGGTTCTGGCGGAACACGGATGCGCAACCCTGGTCGTTCTTCCCGGCCGGCTTCGGTCTATGGATGACGGGGCTCGACTACGCCAAGTTCGCCCGGCTTTGGCTCAACCGCGGCCGGCACGAGGGTAAAGCGCTCTTGTCGAAAGCGCGCGTGGACGAGGCGTTAGGATTGCACGCCCACGCCGGGGGTACGAGCTACTACGGCTTCGGCTGGTTTGTCGAGCGGGCACGCACAACAGACGGACGCCCGGTCGAGTTTCGACATGGTGGTGCCGACGGCTCCGTGGGGCTGGCCTTCCCTGCGTCAGACGCAGTGGTGCTCTTGCTAACACAGTCCCAGAGTCCTTTCTTCCAGGGCGCGTTCCACAACCGAGTCGGAATGCTCGGACTGTTCGATCATCCTGGGCCGAATATGGAGTGGGCCAGGGAACGGGATGTGCACGAAGCCCCGCTCGATGCAGCGGCACGGTCGCGATACGTCGGCAGCTACGTCGGCCAGGGCGATGGCCCGCCGATGGGCGCGCACGTCTCCGAAGGAGATAGCCACCTGACACTCGCCCTCGGGCCCCAGGGACGCCCCATCGATATCCGCCAGCATCTCATTCCGCTCGGCGAGCACCGCTTCGGTATAGGCCGATACGAGGGTGGCGAACTCGTCGGCATCGACCCGGCAGGCTCGATGCGCTTCGTGCTTGAGGACGGCGAGGTGAACGGGCTGGTCGCCGAATACGATGGCGCGGTAGAGCTCGTCGCTACCCGCGTCCCTGGCCCCCACTGAGACCTCCTGGGTCGCAGCCAAAGGCGACATGGCGCAGGCGGCAACGGATCGACGGCCCCGGGAACGGTAGCTACCGCCAGAACACGGCCTGGGACTTCACGGCTTCTTGGTGAAGACGCCGCTCACGATGAGCCCGGCCGCGAGCACCGCCACGCCCCCGTGGAAGATCTCTTCGCCAAAGCTCATTCGTCCGCCCCCACGCGCCAATGAGAACCAAGCGGCGTTGAGCAGAAGCGCTGCCACCCCCCCCACCTTCCGCCACCGGGCCACCGGGCCGGGAAACCGCAGGCAGGCCGCCACAATGGGCAGGCCAAACGCAGCAAAGGTCATCGAGAGGATGGGCCACTGCATGCCCCCAACGCTCACGTGGGAGGGTGAGAAGGTCCCAAAGAGAACTTGAAGGCAGAAGGCCACGGCGAAGCAGAACAGCTCAAAGGCGAAGCTCCTCGAACGGGCCCCCCGATCTTCTCTGGCTTCCGATTGCGCAAGCTGCATGGCACTTGGATTAGTCGGCCCAATGGAGGCCTTCCTGTCGCACGAATTCGGGATTCTGAGGGGTGAGAGGCCCCCATGGGCGGCAAGGACGGCACGGCACATGGGCCCCACGCTCGAACGGCCACCCCGCCGATCTTCCTCCGTAGACCGCATCGGTGGCTATCCTTGGGGAATGGACACCCAAGGAGCCCGGCTTCCCTCCAGACGCACGGCGCTGCGAGCCTTCATCGGCTCGATCGCTGTCAGCACGATGCTCGGCATCTGGGCCCTGCTCGCCGGCGGGTTCGGGGAACTGCAGGTCAAGGTGCTCCTCTCGAGCCTGAGCGTCTCGGCCGGCAGCCTTTGCGCCATGGGCGGCGCGGCCGCCATCGAAGCGCGCAGCGAACGTGGCCTCGGCGTTCCGGCCATTGCCTTATCTGGGCTTTCCCTCGCCCTTGTCTTGATCGGGATCTGGGCTGAAGCCGACGCCGAGGCATACTGGAAGTTCACCGCAACCGCCTGCTTCTTTGCGGCTGCTTTTGCGCACACCTCGCTCCTAGGGCTCGCGCGTTTCAAGCCGGTCCATCGGTGGCTCAGCACGGCCATGCTGTGGCTCGTCCTTGGGCTCGCGGGTTACGGCGCGGTGCTCCTTTGGAGCGAAGCCAGCGAAGAGGCCGCGTACCGTTTCCTCGGAGTTCTGTCGATCCTCGTAGCGGCCGGAACACTCGCGACCCCTGTGGTTCACCGACTCGACGCCGCGCCCGCCCCAACGGGCGCCACGAACAACGTTGCACCGCTTCCCCTGGGCACAAGCACGCGCGAAGTGAGCATGCTCTGCCCAACGTGCAGCGTGAACTTCCAGCACTCCCTCGGCCCCGTGCAGTGCCCGCAGTGTGGCGCACAGTTCCAACTGCAAATGACAAACGGGGCCTGACGCAGGACGGAGTCGCGGACAATGCCCAGGCTGCACCAAACCAAGCAAGCTGGATGGGCCCATGGACGTGCCGGAGCCGATGGACGGGAACGCTAGAGGTGGTCATGCTCGCCACGTCAGAGCGAACCCCAACGGTGGCCTGTGCGGACGATGGATGGCGCAGCGCACGCGCGGTGGAATCGAGTTGCCTTCCCTGAACCGCTGCGACCCTCCGATCAGTTCGACGGTTCGAGTGGGTGGCCGCCTATGCCCTTGCCGATGGGCCCGCTCGTGGGGTAATGCGCGTAGCTGAACAGGAAGCGCCAGTGCATCGTCATCGCGCCCAAGACGGCCAGGTGCCAAAGCTCATGGGACCCGAACACGCCGGGGATCAGCGTGGGCCAACCAGCGCCCATGATGATCGCCCCGACGGAATAAGCGACGCCGCCGCCAAGGAAGAGGCGCAGCTCCGAGGTCCCCACACGGCGCCAAACAATCACGCCCGAGACCCCAGCGATCCAGCCGAGGAGCAAGAAGACCGAGATGCCAAGGCCCGGCGGCAAGTCGTGGTAGAAGACGCTGAACAAGGTGACACCCGTGGCCACCGCTAGCCACATCAGCACGAGTGGAGCCCAGCGGGCGACGCCGCGGAAGAAGAGTCCCTGAAAGGGCGTATGGGTGCCGGCGATCAGGACGAAGATCCCCGCGTAGTCCAGCCGGCCGAGCACGTCGCGTCCGCGGGAGCCTTCGGGCAACATGTGGTACACGCCGCTCATCGAGAGCAAAAACACGCTGCTGAAGGCGTACACCGCGAAGAAGGCAACCCTCGCACGGCTTCCGCGGGCGCGCCGCAGGAGCCGTACCCCAAGAGCCACGAAGACCGCCGCACCGCCGAGGTGGGTCATGGCCGAGACGGGCTCGTAGAAACCTGGGATAGGGTTGATGTCCATGGGCGGCGTACTCGCTGACGAGTGTCGCATTTGCCTTTCAGCCGTTTCCAGCAGAGCGCTTGATCTAGGCCCCAGGTGTACCGGAAGGGAAGGGCTTCGTCGACCCGCTCTCAATCAAACCCAAGGGAGGGGCCCGCCGTTAGATCCGGTGTCGATTGGTCTCAGCGCTTGTAACCCTGGGCTCCAGCGAGGGTATTCCACTGTTACAGGCTGATCCGCCACCACCCCCGCCATGACCATCGCGTCGACTCGACCCAGATCGTCCCTTGCAGCCGCAGCTGCAGCCCTTTCACTGAGCGCCTGCGCCGCGACTCTTGCGGAGGAGAACGGCGCCCTGGACCCATTCCACCCGCAGGTCTACGCATCCGTCCACGGGGGGCCCGCCGCCGTGACCGGCGTGGACTTGGAGCTGGTCGACATCGACGCCGTCAAACGCGATGAGCTGGACACCGACCTGGGAGGGACGGCCGCGCTCGCGATCGGCGTGCACCTATCGCCCTCCTGGGACATCGAGCTCGAAGCTGGCCGAACCGACAGTTCCGGAGAGATCCCAGCCTTTGGGACCTTCGCCGAGTTCGATGCAGATTTCTCCTGGACGGCCTTCATGGTCAATGCTCGCTACCGTCCTCACCCCGGACATCCTTGGGGACCGTACATGGGCGCTGGCCTTGGGTACGCCACGGCCGTCGAACTCGATCTCCGCCGCGCAGGGGAAGGACCGATCGGCATCGATGGACGAGACTCGGCGGCTGTACAGCTATTCCTCGGCGCCGAACGAACCCTCAGCGCCTCCGTCTTAGGTTTCGCCGAGCTGCGCTACTTTCGGTCGCTGGACAGCGAGAGCGAGAGCTACCGTGGCGTGGTGAACGGCGTCACGGAATCGCGGCTCCGTCCCAAGAGCACCGCGCTGCTATTCGGTCTCCGCTACCGGTTCTGACGGCATCCGGTAGCCACGCGCTCGGCCCGCTCACTCGCCTCGGCAAGTCCAGCCGGCGCATCGAAGTAGACAGGCGCCCATAGCCGAGCATGCACGAGCGAGATCAGAGGCCCTCGCGATTCGCCGAGGTCGCCCTTGCTGGACGCAGCGCTGCGCGGGAGCCCGCTGCCCCCGAATCCGGGGCATCGCATCAGCACCTCAAGTCGAAGTGGGAGTCAGAGGGCGCTATGACCCTCGTGTAGTGAATCGAGCCGAGACGCGCTAAGGCAGCATCTGGTGGCCCGCCAGCACCCATGGGCCGCATAACATGCGGGCATGCCTCTGCAGTCACAACTGAGGCCCATCGTAGAGGGGGCGGGCACCGCCCCCTCATCCCGTGGTGAGGCCGAGGTGACGTCCATCCTGATTCCCATTCCAATGGGTACTCGGGTACCGGAGGCCTTGCGCGAGCGTTGGGCGGCGGCCTGGTCTTCCTCCTTGGAGCCTGCCAGCCCCTTCCACCATCCACGGTTCGCCGAGGCAGCCGCCAGGGGACGCGACGACGTCGCCCTTCTCGTGGAGTCGGCGGGCAGCGAGCCTATCCGGTTCCTCCCGATGCATCGATTGAGCCGCCGGCGAGCGGTCGCCCTCGGCGGGCGGCTGGCCGATGCCCAAGGGGGGGTGCAATCCGATGGGGCGCCTTGGGACCCCAGCGGCCCTTTGCGTGACCACGGGGTTCGATCCATGGGGTTCTCCCGTTTCGACGGGGCGTGCCAGTGGCCGGAGTCAGCCCTCTGGGGCTCAGCGGGCTCCCCGATGATCGACTTCAGCCAAGGGTTCGAGGCCTACCGCGCGATGAAGCAAGCCGCGGGGTCGGGCAACCTGTCCCAGCTGCTCCGGAAGGGCCGCAAGCTGGGGCGGGAGGTCGGTCCCCTACGGCTCGTCTTCGACTCGGACGATCCCTCGGTCCTCGCGAACCTGATGGAGTGGAAACGCTCCCAGCGGGCCCGGACCGATTCGACGGATCCGTTCCGGGATCCTTGGGCCGTGTCCCTCGTCGCCGACCTGCGCGAGTCCCCAGGCCCCTCCGTTTCGGCTCCCGTGACCGCCCTCTACGCGGGCGAGCACCTCGTGGCCGCTCACATGGGCCTCGCGAGCGAACGCCGGATGCACTGGTGGGTTCCGGGGTACGACCAGACGTTCGGCGCCTACTCGCCGGGCCTGGTCCTGCTGGTTGAACTCCTGCGCGAGCTCGAACGGCGTGGCCTCCACCGACTCGACCTGGGCCTTGGCAAGGAGCGCTACAAAGCGAGCATGGCCACGGGGACCGTCCCGCTCTTCCGCGGCGCGTTCGAATGCAGCCGCCTCCGTTCCCTCGTGGGGAGATCGGGGGTCCGCCTCCGCGAGCGCATTCGACACAGCCGCTTCGAGGGGAGCTGGGACGCTTCGAAGGTCGTCCTTCGTCGCATTGGATTGCGGGGCTGAACCTTCGCCGCGCGGTGCCAGCAGACCCGCTAGGCTCCGACGGATTCCTTGAGCGCCGCAGCGAAGGTCGCCGCGTTGACCGTGAGGTCGTAGCTCGCGATGACCCGCCGACGCCCTTCGTCCCCCATCTGCCGAGCACAGCCAGGATCCCGGGCCAGGCGCAGGAGCGCCTCACCGATCGCCCCTCCGTCCCCAGGGGGCGTCAGCCATCCGCTCACGCCATCTTCCACGAGCTCGGGAATGCCCGAGATCCTCGACGCCACCGCGGGGAGCCCCGCCGCCATCCCCTCCATGAGTGACACGGGGATGCCCTCACGGCGCCCCGCCCGGTCCTGGATACTCGTCAGGGCGATGACATTGGACTGGGCGAGCAGAGCTGCGACCTCGTCCCGGGATTGACTCCCCAGGAAGCGCACGTGAGCCCCAAGCCCGCGCGCCTGCACGTCCTCTTCCAACTGCCGGCGCAATGGCCCGTCGCCGGCGAGGCAGCACTCGAACGGGATGTTGGCTTCGCGCAGGACCCCGAGTCCGTCCAGCAAGAATCGGTGCCCCTTGACCTCGCGCAGCGCGGCGACGCAGGCGATGCGGAAGGGACCGTCCTTACCGTGCACTCCCCCTTGGAACTTCGACAGGTCGGCGCCGCACCGGAACACGCGGATACGATCGGCGAGCTCTTGTCCCGCGTGCTCCAGCATGAACGCGCGGTTGTAATCAGAGATCGTCACTGCGAACGCCGACCCGAGGATCTTCGCCCGGAGGCCGCGGGGGTCCCGGTGGAGGTCAGAGCCATGGGCGGTGAACGTATAGGGGATACCCGTGAGGTCGCGCGCCATGCATGCAGCAAGGGCGGGGTGGGTGGCGAAGTGGGCGTGCACGTGATCGAATCCACGCCGCTTGATCTCGTCGGAGATCGCGACGATCTTCACGAGCAACGCCAGGGCCCGGATGATGTGCGCTGGACTCCCGCCGCTGCATCGAAAGAGGGATCGAAGGGCGCGCAGGAACTTGATGGGTGAAACAAACAAGGCCGTGCGCGCGACCAACCAGCACTCCCTGACCCCCACCGAGACCCTCGTGACCCTGGACTCCATCTCTTCCGCCTCGGGGTGGGCCGCGTCCTCACGGTGCTCCACCAACGGGAAGATCTCAACGTCGACGCCCAGCTTCAAGAGCGCGAGCGCCTCGTAGAGCACGAACGTCTCCGTGATCTTTGGGAAGCGGGATACGAAGTAAGCGACTTTCATGGGCGTGGCGTTCCCTAGTCCGCCTTGATGGGATCCCATCTGACGACCTGTCGATCCCGGACAAAATCCATGAGGCCGAACAGAGTCCCCACGTTGCCCACCACGAAGTAGTGGCCGAGTGACATCACCCGCTTCACCAGCTTCGGAAGCGGAAGGCGATCGAAGGTGGGCTGGAGCCAAGCGACCAGAACGCCGAGGGCACCGAGGGCGCCCAAGGCCCTGGCCCAGTCGTGATGAATCGCGAGCAGCGCCACCCCGGCGGCCGCGGTGAGCAGGAAGATCGGGAGCAGTCGGCGCCCCACCTTATTGACCGCAAGGCCCACGGCGTACACCCCCGTGCGGGCCGGGTTCAGGACCGCCCGTTGATGACGAATACCGCGCAGGCTCCGGCAAACAATGCGCCGGCGCCGGCCGAGCTCATGGGCCGTGCTGCGAGACGGGCTTTTGATCCAGGCCCTGGCCCTGCCCTCGTAGACGAAGCGCTTGCCCTGGCGGACGGTACTCATGTTGGCGAACAGGTCATCGGTCACCCCCGCCGGGACCTCCTCGAAGCACTCACGCGCGAGGGCATAGAGCTTGCCGTCGTTAGAGGTGATGCTGCCCCGCCGACTCTCGATGGCCTTGAGCCCACTGTCCAGGGCCACGTAATCGCTTTGGGCGGCACTGGCGAACGCATCGGGTTCTCCGATCATTCGCCGTCCACAAACACCGCCGACGTCCGAATCTTTCAATGCCGCAGCCAGAAGCGCGACGGCGTGGGGCTCGAGCACGGCATCGACGTCGGTGAAGACCAGCACGTCTCCCGTGGAGGCGGCGACGGCCCCATTGAGCGCAACGTGTTTTCCCCCGTGGGCCTTGAGGACGACAGCCTTGACGTTTCCCGTCCCCTCGCTGGCCGCCACGATGAGCTCTGGGGTGGCGTCCGTGGACCCGTCCGACGCGAGAATCACCTCGAGCTCCAGATCTCCGGCATCCTGCGCGGAAAGCGACGCCAGCTTGGCTGGAAGCAAGGCGGCTGCGTTTCGCATCGCAACGATGATGGAGACGCTGCCCACGGAGCGAAGGGCGCCCCCATGGACATGTGTCCCCCCAACGTCTGTCTCTTATACACATCTGACGCTG
>CAJXRJ010000197.1 GCA_913058555.1 uncultured bacterium | reverse complement strand
GCCCCTCGACCTTCCCACTCAGCCCGTGCCCCCTGGACAAGGCGAACGTAGGCCTCGTTGACAAGGGCAGTCGGCTGCAGCGTGTGCCCGCGCCGCTCTCCAGCGAGATGGCCCGCCGCGATCGAGCGCAGCTCAGCCTGGAGGGTCGCAATGAGCTCCGAGACCGCGCCATCGTCGCCCGCACGGGCCGAATCGATGAGAAGGGTGACGTCCGTCGCCATGGCAACGAGGGTACGGCCAGACCGAGCCACAGTGAGACCCAGGAGCTTTTTTTGAATTTCCTGGCGGCCCTCGGGCGGGGCCTGCACTCGGGGGGGTGAGTCCGCGGAACAAGGGTGCCCGGGCTGACCCAACCCCCTCTAAATGCCGGCACGGAGCAGCGCTCCATGCCCATGAAACCATGAAACTCACCATCTGTAACCTCCTCCCGGTCCTGGTCATCGGACTCAGCTGCCCCTCTTGGGCTCAGGGCTCAGACGGCCAGCTCCAGGACTCTGGACTTCGCCTCCTTCCCCCCAGCGCGCCCAAGTCCTTCAGTGTCCGCGACCTGATGAACGCCCCCCTTGTGGACCCGAATGCCGAGGACGGCGCCGTCTGGGCTCGCGGTCGCAATCAGCGACTTCGCTTCGGCGGCGGTGCCATCGAGGTGCTACCGATCTTCGGCCACCGCTCGCCCAACGAGTGGCCCGTGCGCGTCTCCGTCGCGGCGGCCATGGTCGACGGCGAGTCGCTGGATGTGGCTCCCACCGGAGATCCAGTCGTCCTGGGGGCAACGGTGGTCCAGCCCCGCGCCGCATTCAACGGCGTGCACCACCTCCGGACCGAAGGGTTCGAGCAGACCTTCGTTTTCGACACACTCCCCGCCCGCGGGGAATTGAAATTGAACCTCTCCGTCGAGACGGAACTCCAGGTCCAGGTGAAAGGGGACTCGCTTTCTTTCGTTCACCCTGATCTGGGGCGCGTGGACGTTGGCACTGCGACCGCCATCGATAGTGCGGGTCGTCGCACGTCGGTCGAGCGGCGCTGGACAGGAAACGGCATCGAGCTCGCCGTTCCAGCAGGCTTCGTCGAAGCCGCCACCTTGCCGCTGACCATCGACCCCGTCTGGACCACGTTCTCCATGGACTTCGGTCCCGAAGACGACGGACGGCCCGACATCGTCTTCGCGGGTGAGTCGCAGCGCTACGTGGTCGTCTGGGAGGAACTCACTTCCCAGTCGAATCGCGACGTCTACGCGACCTACTACGACGGCAATCTCTCCAACCAGGGAAATGCGATCGCCATCGACTTAACGAGCGCTGACTGGACGGCGCCTGCCGTCGGCTACGGAAATCGGGACGATCGGATCCTCGTTGCGGCAAGCGTCGGCCTTGGCACCGGATTCAGTCGTGTGATGGGACGGCTGGTCAACGTCGGCCCATTCACGCCCTTCGGCGCCTCGTTCACGATGAGTTCTATCGGCGGGGGCGACCGGAGCAGCGTGGACGTCGGTGGCTCCAACGCTACGACTGCCGCCCAGGCGAGTTTCGCTGTGGTCTGGTCGAGGGAGATGGCACCCGGCGACTCGAACATCGAGCATCGAGTCGTCCGCTCCGATGGGTCCTTCGCCAGCCCCATCGCTGTAGTCGACGGTTCCGACGAGAACGACATCCAGGTCGCAGTGTCCCAAGGCCTAGGCGACACCGACTTGCTCGGGGACAACTGGCACCTGGTCTGGATTCGCGAAGGCAACAACCAGGACCGTGGCGACCTGTGGTGCAAAAGGCTCAACTTCACCGGACTGGAGGGGAATTCGTCGGACCCGTTCCTGGTGGACTCTTCTGGGGACTACGCGCACCCCTCCGTCAGCTCGCTCTTCAATGACGAGGACACCTACACCGGCGCCCGTGGCGCGATCGTGGTCGCTGAAGCCTTCAAAGTCGACAACCTTCGTCCTGGTGGCTATCGAACCGACATCGAAGCTCGCCTCGTCAGTGCCGATGACTGGAATGGTCAGCGGATATCGCTCACGACGATGGAGGACTTTGAACCGAGCCTACTCCAAACCCGGCCACAGGTCGTGACCGACGGCCAGGCGTTCTACGTCTCCTACCTCGAGGAAGAACCGACAATGATCAACGGTGGCGTGTGGAATATCTTCATGGCGTCGGGGAACACAACCGATGGGACCCTCCGCACCTCCGTCGCCTTGGCGGAGCGGCATCTGGAGCTCGCTGCGGCGCAAGCGTCCGAGTATGCCGTGAGCATGACGACGCGTTGGTGCGGAGAGGCGGACTCGACTTCGACGGACGGGGCAGCGATCTGGAGCCTGCTGGATCCGATGATCACGGGCGAGTACGGAGCGCTTGAGGGCGCGGGGTTCCGCTACCCGCTCCCAGGCGGATCGCCCGTACAAGCCGTCGGAGTGCAGTACGGCAACGCGCTCTTGACGTCGCCCCAGGACGAAGCGACGGGCTGGATGCGAATCATCGGCACCCAGGACAGGGCGGTTCCCCAGATTGCCCAAGCGACGGACCTGCCGCCGAATGTCTTCGGATTCCTCCTGACCTCCCGCGAGCCAGGCGTCGTCAACCACCCTGGGGGTAGCCCCGGACGACTGCTCTTGGGTGGTCAGATCGGTCGCTACGTGGATCAGATCAGGCCGAGCGGGAATCTAGGCCGAATCTCTTTCAACATCGACGCCTTCGCTCTTCCGCAGGGCAATGGAACGGCCTCCGCTCTGGTGAACCAAACGTGGCACTTCCAATGCTGGCACCGTGACGTGATCAACGGACTCGCGACCTCGAACCTCACCAACGGTGTACGGATCACGTTCAGCAACTGAGCGCCTTACCAGTTGCCCCAAGGCCTGGCGACGAACAACGGTCGAGAGCACGCAAGGGTGATCGAGCGTTCAATCGCCAGGCCGGCGGGACCGGATCCTTCGGGCACGTGACGGCCCATGACACTCGCCTCTCGCCTCTGGCTCCCCGACCTCGCTTGCTTGGCCGGTACGGTACGGCGGTACGGAATCGCAGCAACTATCGCGCACGATTCAACTCACCAGCAGGAGCGCGCCCTCAACTCCAGAGGAACCATGGCACGACGACTGAGCCACGGGCGCCAGCGGAGCTGGCGCCCTCTCGGGGCCAAGCGTTCTCCCGGCTCCGCAGATCTACTGCAATGTGACGCCGATTCCCTGCGAGTCATTAGAGGTGTTGGTCCCACCTGCGACATCGCGGGGCCAACCTTGGAAGAACCAGGTGGCGCCGGGCATTGCTACCACTGAACCGTTGCCTTGGGGTATGGAGCTGAGCGATATCGAAAGGGCGATCACTCCCTCGGCGCCGCTGCTCTGGACTTGACCTGGGCCTACGAAGCGCCCGATGGAGCCGCCGAGGCAGAGCTGACCGATGCTTCCGGGTGGAGACACGGGTGCGGCGGACTGAGGGGAGGCGATGAAGATCCCGAACACCTGTGTCGGGATGTCGTACATGAAGAGGCTAAGGGAATCGTTCGCGACGTCGAGGCTACCAGCCGTGGCGATGGAACCGATTCTGCCGCTGGAGTTGGGCACCCCTGTGCACATCGTGATATTGGGAACTCCGCCATCCACCGCGCCAATGTCCACCCCGCCTCCGACGCGGGGCGCACCCCGCTGGTCCGTCAACGGAAACAACACCTGGTTAGCCGCATCCACGAGGGGACTTCCCGCGGGGGGACCGTGGGTGCTATTCGGACCGCCGTTGTTCCGAAGAGGCCCAGCGAGTGGGTCGATGGGCGCTGTGGGGGTACCCACTCGATCGCCGTTGACACCATCGACGAAACCGGAGGCTGATGAGGCATTGAAGGCACCGATGAAGTTGTTTCCCATCAGAGATGACGGGTCCGGTGACGTCTTCAAAAGAGCTGGACGCGCTCCCGTTGCGGCCGATGACAGAATTGGAGATTCGCGGCCCTTGGCCGGAGGTCTCTATGCCGTCGCGCGGGTTGTCGACGATGGTCGTGTTTCGGATTGAAATGTCCGTCGCTACGATGTCTACACCGCTGGGACTGTTGCCGCTCACAGTGCAATTGACAATTCTCACCACGTCGTCCCCTCCACCCGTGACAGCCCCTGATTTGCTGGCCCCTGTAATCGTCACGCCCTCGATCTGGACGATCGCGCCATTGATTACCTGAACGACCGTTCCAGATCTCGCTGCATCGATGACCGTAACGCTCTCTCCACCGATGCCGATGAGAGTCAGCCTGCGCGGGGGATAAGAGTTCCAAGCTGCGAGTTTTGTGGCTGGGTGGATGTAGGGCGTGTGCAGGGCAGCGCAGTAGGATGAGGGATGTGGCGATCTAGACTCTGGGCTGTGCCGTTCAGGTGCGGCGGGTGGTCCGATGCTGACTCAGGGATGCGAGATCGGCAAGGGTGGTGTTGGGGCTCAACGAGGAGCAGCCGACACCCCCCATGGCGTGCCGACTTGAGCTTGTCGACGTTGGGCGGGGGACCCTTCGCCTAAGCGAAGTGGAGGAGGGAGCCGCCGCGAACTCCCTGACGGCGAACAGCGCCGTGGCTGCTCACCGAATTCCCCGGGAAGTTCGGGGATCGCAGGCCCCCAACTGTCCCACCACCTGAATCAAGTCCCTGCGGTGCCCTTTCCGGACTCGATCAGTAATCGACGACGAACTCGACGGCGTCCGTCATGCCAACGTTGTCCGGTGGGCCAGCATCGGGCAGCGAAAGTTGCGCGCGACAACAGGCATGGCCTGGGTCTCTCGATGCTGAACGTAGGCACCAACCGGTCCGTTCATCCCCGCCCAGAAGGCGCAGCTACCCTCCACTACACCGACGTAAGGCAGCGTCGATAAGTGAACGGGCTCGAAGCCGTGACCAAGGGCGTCGGTCCAGCCCATGGTTCCCGACTCGGCCCCGGGATTGGTGAGCAATTCACCCGAAGAGTTCTGGGCAGCAGCACTCGACCCAAGCAGAACGAGCGCGAACAAACGGGTCACCGGGTTCATGGCGGACATCCTCTCGAGGTGGTGCTGAACTGCCGCCATTCTGGTGCCGAGGGCGCTGGTGCGAGACTCTAGAAGAACACCGTGTCAGTGGTTCCCCGACCGGCGCGGGGCCGGGATCCAGTGGAGATGCGGTGAGATTGAAACTCGACGTCAAGTAGGGCCATCGCTTGCGTCCCAAAGGGCACCCCATGGGAACGGAAGAGTTGTTGGTAACACGCGCAAGGGTGGTTCGGCCTGGCCACGGAAGAGTAAGGTCGAGAGCGCGCTCTGACAGGGAGCGCACGTCACAGGGAGGCCGAGCTGGATTCTGGATTCGCCGTCCAGATTCTGGAACGGGCGGCTACGCCGCGTGCCATGAGCCTGGCAAGGCGCGTTGGAACGGGGCTTGCTCCTGCGCCACCCGGGCCACATGGAGCACCCATGGAACACCCAAAATGAAGGGAGCGAGATTCCATCGTCATCAGTGCGCCACTTTTGGATCGTGGACTCCAGATCGACAATGCACAGAACCAAGGGATGTCGTCGCAAGGCCCGGGAATGCGGATGCCGGCCAATGGCCTCCTTTGGGTGGCGTCAAACCGATGCCCGGGGCGGCAGTCCATGGTCACGGCCAGGATGCCCCGGCCATGGAATGGGTGAGGCTTTGGCCCTTGCGGTGGCGCCATTTGTCCCCCATCGCAGAGTCTCCAGATTCCATGCATCTCTACCAATAATCGTGAGTTGCCCCAGCACTCGAGGTAGCCGGCGGGAGCTGATTTCATGAGCTGGATCGGCCCTCTCATTCTGGTGTGCGCTCTGGCGCTCGTTGTGTCTGCCGCACTCGTGCGTCGGGCGGAGCTAGCGCGGATGGCACTGAGCGTGCGGGACCGTGAAGAGGCCCGCTCCCGGGGCAGCCACGACGCCCGATTGCAGCACCCGCATGTGGATCTGACCCGGTGCATGGGTTGTGGGCTCTGCGTGAGCGCTTGCCCGGAAGAGGGTGTCCTCGACGTCATTCACGGCCAGGCGCGGGTCGTCCACGGGGCGCGCTGCGTCGGCCATGGCCGCTGTGCCGAGGATTGCCCCGTGGACGCGATCGCGATCACGCTGGGGGACGTCAGCGAACGAACCGACCTTCCGGCGATCGCTGACAACTTCGAGGCGATCAACATGGAGGGCCTCTTCCTGGCGGGAGAGGTCACCGGGTTCGCACTCGTCCGCACTGCAATTGCGCAGGGCACAGCCGTTGCCCGCGAGGTGGCTCGTCGAAGAGCAGACTCGGCGGCAGAGGGCGGCTCCATTCTTGATCTGCTCGTGGTCGGGACGGGGCCCGCCGGTCTCGCTTGCTCTCTCTCCGCCCTGGAGCACGGTCTCGACTGCCTGGCGATCGAACAGGACACGCTGGGGGGGACGGTGGCGCACTACCCGCGGCAGAAGCTCGTGATGAGCCAGCCGATCGAGCTCCCGCTCCACGGCAAGCTGAGCCGCACTACTTACCTGAAGGAGGAGCTGATCGAGATCTGGGGACACGTTGCCCGGGAGCATTCGCTTCCCATCGCGACGGGCGAACGCCTCGAGTCCATCGCGCAGCAAGGCGACGGGACGTTTGTCGTGCAAACGACCGCCGGTCAGCACCTCGCGAGGAACGTCTGCCTTGCCCTTGGACGCCGCGGCACTCCGCGACGTCTCGGTGTTCCCGGTGAGAGCCTCTCCAAGGTGACCTACAACCTCATCGATGCACAGGCCTTCCAGGGCCAGAGCGTTCTGGTCGTCGGTGGCGGGGATAGCGCGATCGAGGCGGCCCTTGGCCTGGCGTCGCAGCCAGGCGCTCGAGTGACGTTGTCCTACCGCAAGCACGCGTTCTTTCGAATCAAGGCACGCAATGAGGCGCGTGTGATCGAGGCGATTGCGAACGGCGCGATCGACGTCCGATTCGAATCGGAAGTCGAATCGATCGAGCTGGACACCGCGGTCCTGGCGACGAAAGACGGGCCCGTTCGTATCGCGAACGACCACGTCATCATCCTCGCGGGCGGGATCCCTCCGTTCTCACTACTGGAGAAATGTGGAATCTCCTTCGACCCGGCTGACCGCAAGGCCGTCGCCGCACCCACCGAGAGCGGGTCAGGAATCGTCAAGGCCCTCGTTTGGGCCCTCGCCCTGGCGGCGCTCATCCTTGTCTGGAGCCTCTGGCATGGCAACTACTACAACGCCCCCAGCCACCTGAGGAGCGAGCACCCGGACCACGGGATGCTGCGGCCTTCGCACCGCCTGGGGCTGGCCGCAGGCATCGCAGCGACGGTCGCTGTACTGGCGAACCTTGCGTACCTTCTCAGGCGTTCGAGACGCATCCCGCTATCGGTCGGCTCACTCCGGCACTGGATGACTCTCCACGTGGCGACGGGCATCGCCGGGTTCCTGTTTGCGATGGTCCACGGAGGTTTCCAGGTCCGTGACACCGCCGGTGGCCACGCCATCATGGCCATGGGCGTGCTGATCACGACGGGGGCCATTGGAAGGTATCTGTATGCATTCATCCCCCGGGCCGCCAACGGCCGGGAGCTGGCTCTGGAGGAGGTGCAGGCCCGGCTCGCCGGCCTTGACGGAGAATGGGATGGGGATCACCCGGAGTTTCGCCATCGCGTGCGGGGGGAGGTCGCGCGGCTCATCGCCGAGGGGCACTGGTCACGGTCGCTTCAACGGCGACTTCTGGCGGCGCTGACCTCTCAGCGACGGTTGCGCGAGGCGGTCAAGAACATGCGTGCGGAAGGGCTCGCTGCCGGAGTCCCGGCCCATCGTGTGGACAACGTCCTTCATCTTGCGCATCGCGCTCACCGGACGGCACTTGCCGCGGCGCGCTACGAGGAGCTGCGCGGAATGCTCTCGGGCTGGAGGTACCTGCATCGCTGGGTGGCGCTCCTCTTTGTCCTCGTCCTTGGTATCCACGTGGTGACAGCACTGCGCTTCGGGTCGTTTGGAGGGATCGAATGAAGGGCGCCCACGCTGCACGGATCTTGTTTGGGGTCGCGAGCCTCAGTCTTGTGGGAGTGCTCGTGCTCCGTGACGCGGCCGCCCCGGGGCCGGGACCGCTGCATCCTGCTCACGCGGACCATCCCGATCTCGCCGGGTTGAAAGGGTGCGTTGCCTGCCACGGCGAGGGGCGCGGTCCGGAGTCCATGTCCCAGGCATGCCTCGAGTGTCACTCTGCGATCGCCGAGCAAATCGACGGGCACACCGGCATGCACGGGGCTCTCTCTGACACGGTTTCCCGCGGGTGTGCGAGCTGCCACGGGGAACATCACGGCAAAGTCAGCCCACTCGTCGGGGACACGCCGTTCCTGCGGGCGGGATTCGCGGGCACCGAGGGCTACACCCACGAAGGGCTCGACTTCCGCCCCCTTGGCATGCACCTCGAACTAGCCTGTGATAGTTGCCACCCGAAGGCCTACGTCACGGACTTGATGGCGGGCGAGAAGCGGTTCATTGGACTCGAGGCGTCTTGTGTTTCCTGCCACGAAGATCCCCACGGTGGCCGCATGCAACAGGACTGTGGGGCATGTCACTCCCAGAGCGGACCATTCTCCGATCCGCCGCTCTACGAGCACTCATCCACCTTCCCCCTTGAAGGGCCCCATGCCCTCGAAGTCGAGGATGGCTCCCGCGGTTGCGTTGCCTGCCACGTTCCCTCCTCGCCCTGGTCGGTCGAGGCTCTCATTGCCGCACCTCCCACGCGGGCACGGGGCTGTGTGGACTGTCACGACTCCTCCCATAGCGACGGTTTCCTCGCTGCCATCGACAGGGACTGTGTGATCTGTCATGGGACCATGAGTGGTGGCTTCGCGGTCGTGAACATGGAAGCCAGCGCCTCGCTCCACGGGGCCTCCGGCGCGGCGCTCGACGGGGCTCACAGGGAAGTTGCGTGTGCGGAATGCCACGACCCGAGCCTCGCATTCGAGGACCGCTATCCCGGCCGTGACATGCAAGACTGTTCAAGGTGCCACGTCAACGTACATGTGGCGCACAGCCCGGCCATCAAGGCCGGGAGTCCCGGGGTGAACGTGCTGGGGCTGGACATGGGGCACTGCGCCTCTTGCCACACCACCTCATCGTTCCAGACGATCCTGCCGAACCGGTTCGATCACGAACTGTCCACGGGCTTCAAGCTCTCCGGTGCCCACGCGAGGGTCGAATGCACCCGGTGTCATGGGGCCCCCGAGGGGGCCCCACGCCGGCTTGGGAGCGTGGCGGTGGCCTTCCCTGGACCGCGTGATCAGTGTTCGACTTGCCACGACGACCCGCATGGCGGCTTCTTCGAGGGGCATGATGCCGGGGGCGAATCCTCCAAGGGGGTCGCTTGTGACTCCTGTCACACCACCGAGTCCTTCCTCTCGGTTCGCGGCTTCAACCACGACATGTTCACGGGATTCGAGCTTTCTGGCGCGCACGCCAGGGCCGAATGCACCCAATGCCATGTCAAGCCTCCCGGGCACCCGTGGCGCTTGGGCAGCCGGGCGGCGGCCTTCCCGGGGCCGCCCGGCGAGTGCTCGACGTGCCACGACGACCCTCACGGCGGCTTCTTCGGCGATGTGGACTCGGCCGGTCCCGGTGCGGAGAGCTTGACTTGCGCTACCTGCCACAACACCGATTCGTTCCATACGGTTCCGGGCTTCGATCACGGAACCTCAACTGGGTTCGCGCTATCGGGAGCCCATGCGCAGACTCAGTGCACGATGTGCCACGTTGCCCCCGATGGGCACTCGCGGCGCCTCGGGAGTGTGGCCACCGCATTCCCCGGGCAGCGGGAACGTTGCTCGACGTGCCACGTCGACCCCCATGGGGGATACTTCGACTCCTCCAGATCAGCCGCGGCAGGCACCGGGCCCATCTCGTGTGACTCTTGCCATGTGGCAGCCTCGTTCCACCTGGTGGAGGGCTTTGACCATGGAGCGGCGACAGGCTTCCACCTCGAAGGAGCACATGGGGACGTCAAGTGCTCTGGCTGCCACGAGCCCCAGGCGCCTGACGCGCTCGGGAGAACGGCCGCGCATGCCGCAGGGACGACGTGTGTGGAGTGTCACGCGGATCCGCACCTTGGACAGTTCGAGGATGGCCCGTCCAAGAACGACTGCTCACATTGCCATGACTCGCTGACGAGTTTCGCCGGGATCCACTTCGACCATTCCGCGACTCGCTTCCCCCTGGATGCCAAGCACGCCCGTCTCGAGTGCGCCTCCTGCCACAAGGAGGCAACCACGGTGACCGGAGAGACGGCGGTTCGGTACCGGCCGCTCGGGCGAGAGTGTGTGGATTGCCACGATCCAGCCGCCCGCGGGGGAGGATACCGGTGACTAACTGGCTGAGAATCGTCTGCCTGTTGGTGCTTTCGACGTGGTCATCAGCTGCCGCACCGCGCCAGGACGAGCAAGGTGCGCCTGATCGAGTCATCAAGATGCGTGTGCTGTCCATCGTCTCCTTGGAGGATGACTCCGTCGCCCGTGTCGATCGAGGCGCTTCCTCGGGGCTGGAACCTGGGGACCGGGTCGTGTTCCTGCCGCTCGGCCGCAGTCCAGTTGAGGGCACCGTTCTCCGCGTCAGTGATCGCGAGTGCACCGTGGAGGTCCCGCTTCGGTCGAGCGAACTGGCCCCGGGTACCCCGTGTAGCGCATCTCTTCCGAGCTCCCGGTTCAAGGGGGCGGGCAACAGCCTGTCTCTTATACACATCTCCGAGCCCACGAGACTAGGCATGATCTCG
>CAJXRJ010000196.1 GCA_913058555.1 uncultured bacterium | reverse complement strand
TCTACACACTGCATATCGTCGGCAGCGTCAGATGTGTATAAGAGACAGGGATCTGACCTGCGGCGTTGAGCCGGCCGATCTCTCCGCCGAGACAGAGGTCTCCTTGGCTTCCGCCTGGGTTTGGGGTGAATCCCATATCCCGTGAAGCGATATAGAACCCGAACGTATTCGGCGGCAGCTGCGATGCGGTCACGGTGAAGGAGTTGGTTTGGGTGAAGTTGCTGCCGGTCGCCTGCAAGACTCCCCACAGACCCGTGGAGTTCTGGTTGGCCGGGGAGCAGAACCTGGTGGTGGCTAGCCGGTCGTCAAAACGGCCAAGCCAAGCGTCCAAGCTTCCGGCGTTGGGAGCCCCCAGGTCCCCCAACGTGACTCCGCCCACCACGAAGGCACCGCTTGAAACGTACGAAATGGACTGAGCGAGCTCGGTCAGAGGAGTGCCCAACTGATCCAGCCAGATCGGATTGCCCGCACCATCGAACTTGGCGATCCAAGCGTCTGCAAGGCCGAAGTTGGCGGCTCCAAAGTCTCCAGATGTGCGTCCACATGCAAGGACATCGCCAGAGGGGTCGACATCCAAATCCCAAAGGTCCTCCTGTCCGGCAGAGCCAAACTCCATTAGCCAGAGTTCGTTCCCCGCTTGATCGTATTTTCCAAGCCAGGCCTGGTTGGCCAAAGGGTCCCCACCTAAATCGTTGTATGCGGTTCCCCCGATCAGGACCTCGCCAGCCGTGTTGCTTTGGATAGCAAACGCCTCCTCATTGTCGGGGGTGCCGGTTTGCTGAACCCAAATCTGATTGCCAAGGACGTCGTACCTCGCGAACCAGCTGTCAAGCAGTCCACTGTTCGGTCCGGCCAGGTCCCCCCATGTGTGGCCGCAGATCCCGATGCCAAAAGAGGGGTCGAACGTAATCTCTCGCGCAACGTCGATAGAGCTGGAACCAAACTGTCGAATCCAAGTCTCGTTGCCCGACGCGTCGTAATGGCCCAACCAGATGTCTTCGAACGGAAACCCTGCGTTGGGTCCACTGAGGTCACCTTTGGTTGCACCAAGCACGAAGGCGCCTCCGGTTCCGTCAGCGGTGATGGAAGTTGCGTAGTCCGCCTGGGTGGTTCCCATTTGCTTCAGCCAGGTCTGGGAGCCCATTGCATCGTAGCGGGCGATCCAAATATCCCCCGGGCCGGATCCTCCACTGTTCGGACTGGCAAAGACTCCGCGGGTCGTTCCCGCCAGCAGGAGGCCTCCTTGCCCGTCGGATGCCACGCCGTGTAGCCCGATAGAGTCGTTCCATATCGTACCGATCTGCCTCCGCCACAACTGATTCCCAGCATCGTCGTAGCGAGCAATCCAGACATCGATATTGCCAAGGCTTGGACCACCGAGGCTGCCCTCTGTGTTTCCCGCGATGAATGCGCCGCCCACTCCATCAGGCGCGCTTCGCACGAGATCGTCACTCTCCGGCGTTCCAGTTTGAACGGTCCAGTCTTCTACTTGAGCCAGGCTTGGGCCGATGAGCATGCAGGCGATGGCGCAAAAACTGACTCCGGCCCAGTTCGTGCCGCGGTGGTTATGGATCATAGCCTGAGGCTATCTGGCGACCTGGGGATAGGCAATCTGCCTGCGAGCCGGTTTGTGGGCGAACGCCTCCTGGGAGGCCGCCCCTTCCCCAATGGACCGAGAATGAAAGGGCAGCAAACTGATCATGTCCTCGGCAGCGTTCGGGGGCCGTGCCAACATCTGATCACGCCCAGGTGGCGATGCAGGAACGCGAACAGCCTTTAGCCAACGACAACCGGTTCGCGGGACCAAGCCTGGGCGTTGGACCTGAGGCCTGTCACCGCGGCGCACATGCCAGACGCGCCCATCGGAGTTCCAAGCGTTCCACTGCAGGGGCTGCCGTAGTTGGCGCAGCCGTCGAAGGAGTAACACGCTGAGCCGGAAACAAGAGCAGCCGACAGTGAACGTGTATTCGGCCCCTTAGGAGTTCTTGTTCTCGTAACCCAGACCGATCCCCGGGCAGCGACCAGATTCGTGCCCCCTGGGGCCAATGTCGGAGGAAACGACGCCTCTGTGAATCGAATTTGCAAGTCCAGAACCTCCCATGACAGGCGCCGACTGGTTCCATGAAGGCGTCCGCTCGCCCTGCCCCTCCTCGCTGTCATGAATTCAAACACCACTTGCCGCCCCCACTTCCACCATTCCCTTCAGGCACTCGTATGCCTCGCCGCCCTGGCCACGCCGGCCTTCGCCGACGTGCTCGTCGTCGACGGCACAGGCGCCGGGGAGTTCACCGATTTGACCCAGGCGGTGGCGGCTTCCGCGTCGGGTGATGTGATCCTGGTGCGCCCGGGAACGTACCTGGGTGATGTCGACCTCCAGGGACGCGGGCTCACGGTCGTCGCGGACGCACCAGGCACCGTTGTCGTCGACGGCATGGTGCGTGTCGCCGGTCTTTCGGCCGGCCGCTTCGTAGTCCTCTCAGGGCTAGAACTGAGGTCCGGCTTCACCTTCGAGGACTGCGACGGCCAGATCCAGGTCCGTGACTGCGTTGGCCCGCGCCATACCGCCGGCGTCAACCACCCCGGCAACCTCGGCTTCCCACAGATGGGTGAATGTGGCATCGGCGTGAGCTCACACACCGCCCGCAACTGCGCCCGCGTGGTCCTGACGGACTGCACCCTCACCGGCGAAGATGGTCTCGATGGTTTCGACGGTGAACCCGGCGAGCACGGGCTCCTCGTGGCCGACTCGCGTGTGCTGCTCTTCGACTGCACCCTCATGGGCGGCCACGGGGGAGAGGCGAACTGGGGCTTCGGCCACGGCGCGGTGATCGGAGGGGCCGGCGGCGACGGCCTGCGGCTCCTTGGCGCGGACGCGGAGGTCACCTACGAGGGCCTTGTCACGGTCGGCGGCATGGGCGCGCAGGCCCCAACCCAGTTCGATATCTCTGGGTGCAATGGCGTCGACGTGCGCGGCCTCGGCGGGGCCGCGCTGACGCGCCCGCCCGTCTCCTTCGATGTCCCTCCGATCCTGCGTGGGCAGGCCCCGGCGACGTTCCTCGTCGAGGGCCCGGTGGGTTCCACGGTGATCTTCGCGTCTGCCCAGAACCCGGGTTGGCGCCCCCTCGGCCTCGTGTCCGGCAACCTAACCGTCGGCAATCCGCTCCGTATTTCCGTCCACGGCCCCATCCCCGCCGGAGCCCCTCTCGCCGTTCAGATCGACATGTTCGATCCGCCGACACAGGATGACTTCGTGCACTTCTTCTTCCAGGCCGTCGTGCTCACGGGCAACGGACGCCTTGTCACCGAGCCGCAGCACACCGTCGTGCTGCACCCATCTCTCTGAACGACTCCCCCGCCTACCGCGCGTGGGTTGGGGGGCGTACGCCGCTCTATCGAACGATGAGCGTCACGGAATTAGACAACTCGGTCTGACCGCCGCTGAGCGTGCGCGACATTTGGGCGTGGATCATCGTGCCCCGCGTGAGCGCAGGGATGGTGAAGGGGAGCAAACGAGATTCGGAGGGGGGCATCGCACCAATGGAGGCGCCTCGCTCTGCCGTGTGGAGCAGTGGAAGCGAGGGCAGAACGGAGGTCATAGCGACCCTTCTGCCAAGGAAGACCCTGGCGCTGGAGCCGGCCTCCGCAAGGCAACGGAACTCCGCCACTTGCCCGATCGCTGCTGCGCCCAAGAGCTCCATCGAGGGAAGATCATCGATCACGTTGTATGACCCTCCGGGGTTCACAATGATCGCATCAGAGCCGGGGTACTGGACGGGATCATGAAAGTGCAGCACTTTGCACCGATCGACCCGGGACGTGGGGTCCACCTCGATCGCGATGCCCGTGGGGCCTGAGGGGCCTCCGAAGCATGGGCTTGCCCCCAGGCCCCCACTGACTCGCGTGCGCAGAAGGCGAACGTGCGAGTGATCCGCGACGACGACGCCGGGTCCACCGGGAGGCGTGTCGCACATTCCAATCCCAGTCACTTGACCGATGCCCCCCCACTGACCTTTGAGCGTGCAATCCGAGGCGGTGAACGACGAGCGCCCGGCGTACACACCGCTTTGAAAGTAACAGTCGGTGGTTTGAACGAAGGAGTCGATAGCCAGCAGGAGAGAAGCCCGCTGAATCTTCGCGATCCGAACATCGGTGCTGCGCTCGATCCAGAGATTCCCGTACACGACCGGCACCGAGTCCAAGATCACGGCGCCCTGGTTGTCGCGCAGGCGAAGATCCCGAATGTAGTCGAAGTCCGTTAACGCGAGGACCTCCCCGGGCGGCACATTGGCGATGGTGAGGCCTAGGATCAGAGCCCGATCACCCTCAGCCATGATCGTCACGCCGACGTCAACCGTCACGGGCCCGTAGGAACCGTTGCGCACATCGATTCGATCGCCTGCGACCGATGCATCCACCGCCGCCTGAATCGACGTGAAGTCCACGCCGGCGCCTCCGTCATCGTCTACGACGTAGACGGTTTGGCCTGAGGCCGCCGCGGAAAACGTAAGAGCAATGCTCGCGATCAATGCCGTCGGGTGGATTCGCTTCATCATGGTTGGCTCCCAGGGTGAATAGGTCGGAGGCCGTGCCCTAGGGGTGGCGTGAATGACCGGAACCGGTTCAACCCGGCGGCGAATTCTCCCATCCTGGGGTCGCCGCCTGGCCGAGCGGCGCGCCACGGCGGATCCGAACGGACCCCGTCAGGCGTCCAGAGCCAGAGCAAGAATCGGTCACATAGTGGCATCGGCGGTGATCTAGTGGACGGCCCCGGCGACCAGCGACCGGCCGGATGCCGATGACGACGTTTTTGGCCTTTGGTGGGCCGCAACATGCCATTTGCCGCCGATCCCCCCCCTATGTCGAATGCTGTCACTCCCCAGGCGGCGCTGCCCGCGCAGGACGCCCCAGCGCAGGGCGCGATGGTCTACTGGCTCCCCCTTCAGAGCGCACTGGCGCACTTCGACGTCACCCAGCGCGACCTCGTGCTGGCCGTGAAGACGGGCAAGCTGACTTCACGCCGGATCATCTGCGGCGATGACCTCGCGGTCGCCCTCTGTTCCCGGGAGCTCCTCGAGCGTTACCCCCGCAGGCCGGAGCCGATCTCCCCCGTCGGATCGGACTCCGCCGGTGCGCTCGTCAGCCGGGAGACCCTTCGGGATCAGGCCGCCGAACTAGTGCGGGTCCAGGCCAGCCTTGACGCGGCTGAGCGCGTCGAGCGCGCCCTCCAGCGCTACGCAGACCGCCTGGAGGCCGAGCTGCAGAGGGCCCGCCAGGAGTCCCTGGCGCTCGCACGCGCGCTCGGTCGGGCAGAGCAGCTCGCCGCCTCAAGCGCCGCCGCACCAAGGCGCATCGTCAACATCCGCTAGCGAAGGCCACGCACCGTACGAGGAGCCACGCTCGACGAAAAGTCAGCGTATTGTGCCGGGGAGCCGCGCTCGGCAGGCGTGGGACCCAGGGTCGCACCGACTCAGGACCGCAGGTCGTCTCCCCCCTCCGATCGCCAAGGGCACGGAGGGCGCCAAGATCCTCCAGCAAAGATACTTACGGCGATCCAGGCCACGGATCGTGACGTTCCGTACTGTTCCATGCACCCTCCCACGGCCCGGCGGCAAGGGAACGCATGATTCCATGACGTACTCGAACGCAGACATCCCCACGGGTCACACCACGGACCGGCTGTCCGGTGGAGCCCTGCTCCGCGACCTGGACTGGGTTCAGCGGCTCGCCTTCCGCCTCTGCTCGGACCATGCGCTCGCCGAGGACCTCCGCCAGGAGGCCGCCATGGCGGTCCTCGGGCAAGGCGCACCACAGGAGGGCGGGCGGAGGCGCTGGCTGGCCGGCGTCGTCCGCAACAAGCTCCGGATGACGCGTCGTTCGGACGGTCGCCGCCAAGCACGCGAAGCGGGCGTCGCCCGCGCAGAGTCCGACTTGACGGGGGCCGGCGTGGTCGAGCGGGCGGAGACGCAGCGGGCGGTCACCGACGCGGTGCTGCGCCTGCGCGAGCCCTATCGGACCACGGTGCTGCACCGCTACTTCGACGGGTGGACCCCGACCGAGATCGCAGAGCGAACGGAGACGTCGGTCGACACCGTCAAGTCGCGCCTCAAGCGCGGCCTTCGGGAGCTCGAGGGCGATCTCGCCGGAGTGTTTGGAGACGGTGAGGACGGGCCCGCTTCGGGCTGGTTCTCGGCGCTGCTGCCTTTGGCGGTCATGGAATCGAAACGTCGCGCCCTCGTGCCGGCCGCAGCCGGCGCACAGGGCGTAGCTTCCGTTCCATTGACGACCACTGGGTTGCTTCTCATGACCGCCAAATTCTCGCTCATCCCCCTCGCTCTGCTTGCCCTCATAGGGCTCTTCCTGCTGGCTCGTTCCCCGAAGGACGAGGACTCTGCGATCGCGCCCCTGGAGCCGGAGCTCGCCCAGGCTGCTGACGAGGGTCTCGGCGGCGTTCCTTCCGAGAAGGGACCGGACGGTGCCCGGCGCGCAGCGCTACCGGCTCCTGCCGAGGCAGCCGACCCGAAGGCTGACCGCGCCCCGTTGACCTGCGAGCTGAGCGGCCACGTCATGGATGATCGAGGTCGAAACCTCGAGGGAGTCAGAGTGGCCCTCTACCGCGCCGGAGACGGTCCCCTGGCGACCACGGCAACCGGCTCTGACGGACGCTTTTCGCTCAGCGCACCGCAGCAGTCGGACCCGCTGCTCGAGCTTCGCATCGAAGGCGAGTGGTACCACGTGTCGGAGCGCCTCGAGTTCGGCGGAATGGGTTGGCGTGGGCGACTGCCGCTAACCTCTGGACCCCGGGACGTTGGGACGATCGTGCTAGCCGCCGCTGGGGCCATCGAGGGCAAGGTTCTCGACGCGAACGGAGCGCCTGTCGCGGGCGCAACGGTGACGACCCTTGGCGATGCAAGCACGACCTCAGCCGCGGACGGTACCTTCCGCCTGGAGCGGGTGTCCCTCGGCCCGGACAGCCTGGAGGTGCGCGCAGAGGGGGCCCCGATCGCGGAAGCCGATCTCACACGGAGCGCGTCGTCGATCACGGAGGGGGTCGAGGTGCGACTGCCACCCACGACGTGGCTCCGTGGACGCGTCGTCGACCGCCTCGGGGAGCCGGTGGCCGGCGCTCGCGTCGAATTGGACCCCGTCGACAGGCGCGACATTAGCCGCGTGCGGAGCGGCGCCGACGGCCGCTTCGAGGTCCCGTTCCTATGGCTCGAGAGCGCGTACCTGCGCGTGGACGCCGAGGGTTTCGACCTCTGGGACTCCGAGGAGTGGGACCAGGAGTTTGAGCCGGATTCCGCAGCGATCCGCGTCGAGCTGAACCCTGCCTCGGGCGTGGAGTTCTCCGTCGTCGATGCGACCTCCGGGCAACCGATCGAACGCTTCGGGATCGAGGTTTGCAAGGGTGCCGGCAGCGAGGGGATGCACGCAAGCGGGGACGCCGTACCCGTTCCCCAGGGCCGCCCCGGTGGACGAGCCGTGGCCGGAGCGCGCGACGAATACGACAGCGTCGTCGTTTCCGCGGAGGGCTACGAGACCTTCCGGAACGACGTCTTGGCCGATGGCCGCAACGGGGACGGAGTGCGCACGCAGACCGTGCGACTCCTGGCCGTCGAGGCTCCGACAAGTGGCTCGATCCAAGGACGGGTCCTGCGCGACGGGGCTCCCCTGGCGAACGCCTTCGTGCAGTACGAAGGCGGCATCCCGATGGGCTCCAGGTTGAAACGGCTCGCTGGTAGAACCGGGGATGTATTCGTGGGCGCGGGCTTCGACAACCCGCTCGTTCGAACCGCCACTGACGGCAGCTTCACGCTCGACGGCCTCGAGATGCCTCTCTACCGCATCCACGTCCACGCCCTTGGGTGCGCGACGAAGGAACTCCCCATCGTCGATCTCGGCGAGGGCCAGACCGTCGACCTTGGCGACATCGACTGCAGCGCCGGCGGCACGGTCCGGGGCCAGGTCATCATGCCCCCCGGCGTGTCGCCGAAGGGGCTCGTGGCCCGGATCGGCCTCGGGCTTGGCTCGATTCGCGCCCCCCTCGAGGACGGGGGGAGTTTCGAGCTGATGCGTGTGCCCACCGGGGACCACACCGTGCATATCTCCCCACGGGACGGCGACTTCGAGGACGGAGCGGAGGCCGACGTGGTCGTCACCGACGGTCAGGTCTCTGCCGTTCAGATCGATGCCTCGGACGTGGGCATCGCCCGCGTCCGACTGAAGCTTGACCTGGATGGAGCGCCGGCCACCGACGGCAGGATCCTCTTCATGGACGCCGAACACCCGGAGACCCTGGTCGCGATGGCTTTCTGCGACGAGGACGGCCGCGTCGACGCCAACCTGCCCGCAGCCGGCGAAGTGGTCGTTTGCCTGGTGGAGACACTCGGCGAATACCTGCGGCACCCCGCGGCGAGGCTCCAGCTCGAAGCAGGTGCTGACGTAGAGGAGTCCCTCAGCTTCCGATTCGGAGCGGCGCAAGTCGCGGTAGACACCGCCCGAATCCTGCCGCCCGACGGGGCTCTCGCCGTGGAGCTCTTCGACGGCGAGGGCGTCCTTCACCAGAGGGTCATGCTGGAGATCGAGGACCACTCGGTCCTGAACTCCACGAGCGCCGCCTTCTTGCCAGCGCGCGGCACGAGCAGCGGCTTCGTCTTGGACCTCCGCCGCGTGCTCGAGGGTGAATGGACGGTCAAGGTCTCGGTCGTGGCGCTGGACCTGGACCTGGACCTGGAGGCAGACCTGGCCCCGTCAAACCTCCAGCCTGAGGTCTGGCTGAAAGAACGCTCCGTCACGGTGCCCGGCCCAGGACGGTAGGCGTCTGGTCCACGCCAGATGGTCTGGAGCAGGAGATCCTCCGGTTCGTGGAGGCGGAGGGCCTTACCGTCACGGCCCATCACTGACGCCGCCGAGCTGGAACGGGTGTTTACAGCCCTGGCCGATGTTACGGGGAATTGTTGACGGTTACTTCCCTGGGGCCGTAGCACTCTCCGGGTGGCTGGCGCTTGGCTTCCCGCAGGCCCGCAACGAGAGAGAGCATGATCAACAAGTCCGACAGCGTTCAGAAGTCAGGAACGGTCACGGGTCTCCTTTGGATACTCGCGGCCTTGCTGATGGGTGTCCCACCTATGTTTTCAGACGGGAATAGGTCGCTCATTGCCATCGGCGCCATGTTCCTCATCTTCGGTATCGTTGCTTTGAGGCGTGGGTCAAGGGCCCAGGGAAACACGAGTTAAGGGCTGGCGCTGTCCGGTTGGAAAGTCTTGTGCGGCTTGTCACGCCCAAATACAGTTGCCCGTGCGGCTGACATCGTGATTGGTCGAAGCAGGATCTCTGCGTGACGAGAAACCTTCTTGAACGAGCAGCACCCGACCCGGCACGCGCCCACGGCGCTTGGGTCTATGTCTGCATGTCGGTCCTCGCGGGGGCTGCATCTGCCGGAGGGGAAGGATGGCTCGCGGCGCTCTTCGCCGGAGTCGCCTTCATCGGCGTTTTCCTGGTGGCGAGCGCGCTCGCGCTCTACCCACGTAAGTGGAAGGGGCGTTTCTTGTGCGGCGCCGGCGTTGCGACCTCCGCTCTGGGCATAGGGCTCGCGCTCGGGGCGGATCCTAGATTCGTGGTGTACGCGTCGGTCGCAGTCTTCCCAGCGGGTGCCGCTGTTTGGTTTGCGACCCGCGACGGCATCCAGTCGCCCTACGCCCTGTCCTTCGCGGTCGTGGCCCTCACCGTTTCAGCTCCCGCAGCAGCTTGTGCCGGCGGCGCGGACCCCACACTCGGCGCGCTCCTAGTCCTGCTGTTGGCCCCGTTCTTCGTGTGGCGCACGTGGGTCGTTCAGAAACACATCTCTACAACCAAGGGGTTGAAGCGCGGGGACCTTCGACGCGCCGGATTGCGCGAGGCATTCATCGCGTTGCTGTGGACCATCCTGTCGCTGGCGGTGGTGCACGTTGTGTGAGGGGCAGGGGCCGGGCGAGGGGTCGCTGGGCTTCTACCACTGCTCCACCAGCCCGCAAGAGCAGGGTGCGGACGCAAGGATGAGCGCGTTGAGTATTCGCTTCGGTTCTGGACTGGGGCTTTGGAATTGCATCTCCCAGTACTCCGGCTCGATCGCGTCGAGGTGGTGTGAGACGAAGAGCGTGGGGCCGTACTCGCCTTCCGCCGTTCCGTACGGAGCCTGAATCGCCGCGCGGGCTGCGGCTGTGCGCTCGCGGGTTTGATTCGGATCGATCGTCATTGGAATGGAGGGTCGGGCTCGGCACGGACCAGGGCCTTATGGTTGCGGGACGTAGACGTTCGCGCTCACCCCGTTCGCGCCCGCGTTTCCCGCGGACGCTCCACCGGTGCCAGCGCTGCCGATCTGGATGGTCACGCTACCGAGGTCAGTGTAAGTCGCCGTGCCGACGATGACGACGCCGAGGGACGAGCCCCCCACGCCGCCGCCACCATGACCGCCCGAGCCTCCGGCCCCGCCATCGCCGCCGCGACCGCCGTTCGAACCGTCGTCTTGGTCAGAGCCTCCATAGGGGTTGCCAGCGCCGACTCGACTGTGATCGCCTCCCCAACCGCCTTCGCCCCCGCTTCCGCCGGATTGGCCATTGCCGCCACGGCCTCCGTCGCCGCCGTCTCCGGCGGTGAGCACGCAGTGCTCGAAGGTGACGTCGATGTTGTAGGCGATGAACGCCTGTCTCTTATACACATCTGACGCTGCCGACGATATGCAGTGTGTAGA
>CAJXRJ010000195.1 GCA_913058555.1 uncultured bacterium | reverse complement strand
GCGAGGCACCCGCTCAGCCCCCCGGGATTGTGCGGACGCGCAGCCCCCGGGGTATTCGGAGGCGACCGCCCACTTGATGCGACATCTAGCCCCAAAAATGTCAGGCCCCTGAATCCGAACCCGCGCCGCCTGAAGCGCATTGCGAATAAGGCTGGGCGCCGACGCCGCAGCGCAAGCCAAGCGGGCCGAGCCAGCACCGCTGAGTGAATGACGGTCCACCGACTGGGCCCAGGGAAGGGCCCAGGGAAGGGCCCAGGGAAGGGCCCAGGGAACGGCCCAGTGAACGGCCGAAGGCGAGTCAGAAGCGACAGGGGGTTCTTCCTGGCGATCGAGAGTCCGGGGCAAGGACCGACTCGACGGACGCTCGACCGCAAAGGGCCGCTCGTCCAGTGAGGTCAACCATGCGCCTGGCCCCCACTTCTGGGAGACGACCGAGGGAGGCTGTGGTTGCGGTCACTCCATCCCCCTGGGGCGGCATTTTGTCTCACCCCGCGAGGGAGGAGACGCGAGGGCGCGCCCGCGAGGACTTCAAAAGTCCCAGCGCAGCCCCACCAGAGCGGATGAGTTGTTGGGGAACAGCCCGAAGAAGCTCTCGTCCGGCCCCGCGGGGTCGAAGAGCTGGAGGCGCACCGTCAACTTGACGTCCTCGTGCCACTGACGGAGCTGAGTTTCGTAGAGCAGCTCTCCAATGGTCTCGTGCACATCCAGATCGATCAGAGCCCGCAACTCCAAGGACGTGCGCTCAAAGTCCCCCGCCTCCCAGAAGGCCCGCAGGATCAAGTCGTTGCGGAAAGGACGAAAAACGCTCTGGGCGTCGCTCGCCCCGTTCTCGCGCGCGTACTCGACCGTTGCGGTCAAGGCATCCTGGTCGAGCAAGACGCCATCAAAGACCCTGTCCACGCCCACCACAAACACGGTGTAGTCATCAGGCGCATCCACCGGAGCACCCTGATAGCCACGAGTCGCCGTGTGGGCCACTTCGGCCTTGAGGGTGTACTTCGCCAGCTCCTGCCCGAAGACGCCCTCGTTGGGCACGGCCCGCACGCCAGCCCCCACGACCGTTGCACCGAAATAGACCGGCGCCAAGGCAGCTCCGAGCCCACCGGTGGGCGCCAGAACCCCGACGGCAGGAAAGCGCCCGGGCCCATGGGCCGCGACGAACTGAAGGTCTGCATTGAACGGCGCCGTCGCGACCGTCGATTGAACTCGAAGGCCGTAGAACACGCGGTCCTCCCCGGACGGGTCGAAGGAACGATCCTCGTCCAGCTCCACCCCGCCGAGTCCGACGGCGAAGCGTTGGTCTTCGGGAGCAAACGGAGTCGACTGCCAAACCGGGAGCACATAGGCGGACACCGTCGGCTCACCGAACGGCCCGAGGGAGTCCAGCTTGACACGCCCCCTCACTCCGAATTCCCCAAGCCGGTCCGCGTCGAGCAAATCCGAAGCAAAGTCCCGCCGGTTCAGTACATCCACAGGGTTGAACGTGTCCACCACGCCCCAGTTCTCAACGAAGGAGCCCACCCGAAGGTCGACGGCATCGGCCTCCCACGTCACGTACGACTCGAATGGCTCAAAGCGCTGATAGTCGCCGTCCAAGAGATCCACGAGGAAACGGGGCCGCAGGTACCCAGTGACGCTGTCCGAGAATCGCAGGTCAAGCTCTAGCTCACCCCGCGCGAGGAACTGCTCGTCGTTGCGCACCCCGCCGCGGTCCCTCAAGTACACCCGGGAGGCCAGGTCCAGGTAGCCCTGGAAGCCCCGTAGCACTCCATCGGAGGCCCCGGACTCCGAAACGTCCTCACCCCCAATCAGGGCGTCGAGGTCGTCGAGGCCATCCTCGAAGTCGAACTCCTCATCCTGGGCGGCTGCCGTAGCGCACAGGACCAAGGTCGCCGCCACGGAGGACCACATGACTGAACCCATCACCTTTCGAGGGCCCATCACCTTTCGAGGGATCGTGTGGTGAACATCGACTCCGGCAGATTGCTTCGCCACTTCCCCGTCTTCGCGCTCTTGTAGCGGGCCACGTCAAGGAACTGCTTCTCCGTCACGAGAACGGTTCGCTTCTCCGTCTGGTGGTTCTTCATCTCGATCTTGCTGGCCCGCCAGAAGCGGTCGTGGAACTGCTTCCAGTCCCCTGAGTCGCGGGTCTTCAAGAGCGTGCCGGACTTGTCGAAGTACTCGATGCGCTCCTGCGTCCACCGCTCCCGGTGCAAGTACACAGTCAGCCGCTGGTACCCGGTGTCCTTGTAAGTCGGCCGCGCCTCCAGCCGGAACACGGGTGTCGTTTCCTCGCCTCGCACGAGGTCCTCCTCGCCAAAGAGTCGCCATTCGTACTCGGACGGATCGAGGTTCGCAAGATCCTCGTACGTGAACTCGGTGCCCTGGAAACTCGCTGTATTGTTCGCGCCCGAGATACGCCGCACCCGCTTCGTCGACGGCAGGTAGAGCCAGTTGTCATCCGATCCGCCGGGGTTCTCGAAGGTCAGAGCGGACACGCCCTTGATCTCCGCCGGCGCCAGGAAACGAATGATGAGCTTGTCACCTTCCTTCGCGCGCTCGTAGACCATGCGAGAGAAGCGGCGCTCCACGGAGTCTCCACCGGCATCAAAGAGCGTCATGCGCCCCTGCAACACCTCGTCTTTCCAACCGGAATCGAAGAGGTCTGCGTATTCGGCGATGGCCATCCCGTGCTTCTCTGGGCTCGATTTGTCGAACTCAGGCTGCTTGGGAACAGGGACCGGCGGCTTCGAACCACCGCTCTCCTGGGGCGCGAAGGCCGCGGCCACAAGGAACAAGGAAGTAGCAAGTGCGGAGAACTGCATCATCGTGATCTCGTAGATCGGGTCATTGGAGGACGGACCTAAGCCTGAACGGGAACGGGGGACGCGGCGGGCTGCTCGGGCGCCGGCGCTCCGGCATCCTCTGCGCGGGCGATGCGCGCCAGAAGGACGGGCACCACCAGCATGTCCGCGAGCCAGGCCAGGGCGATCATGGCGCCCGCGAGCGACCCCATGAGAACATTGGGAGCGAAGTCGCTCATCGTGAGCGTGGCGAATCCAATCACGAGCACGATGGTCGTCAAAGTCACCGCGGCGCCAGCCTCCTCGAATACGTGGGCCAGCGCCTCCTCCGCGTCAAATCCGCGCCTCCTCGCCCGAACGAACTTCGTGAAGACGTGGATCGTGTCATCGACGCAAACGCCGAGCGCCACCGAGGAAACAAGGATCGCCGGCCCGTCGATGGGCATGCCCAGCAACCCGAAAGCAGACAGCGGGATCAGGATCGGGAGCAGGTTCGGCACGATGCTCGTCAAAGCGAGCCTCCACGACCGAAAGAGAAAGCCAATGATCAGCGTGATGAGCACCAAGGCGATCGACATCGACTGAATGAAGCCAACGGCGAAGACCTTGGTCGTGCGCGCGAAGAGGAGGGTCTTGCCCGACACCGTCATGGCGGCCCGCGCCCCCTCGACGACGCGGCCATCGACACGTGCCCCGAGGATCGGGAATTCCGTGCGGGCGATCTCCTCGATGCGCTGGAACGCAGCGCTCTGCACGTCCGATGGCGCCTGGACGACCCGCCCCTGCATGCGGAACTGCGTGCGGTCTTGGCTGAGCTCCGTCGACAGGTTCTCACCCGGTTTCGCGCCGTTCTCGTACTGCAGGTAGTACTGCGCGATCAGGCTCGATGCGGACTGCGGCGGCGTGTACGACCACTCCTCTGTCCACTCGTCGTACTCCACCTTCGCGACCCGCGCTCCGTCCGCGACGTCTTCCTCACCGGGGGTCCTGTAGAAGGACGACTGGTTCTGATTCTGGACTTGATGGATCTTCCGTAGCACATCGAGGGGACTCACAAGGTCCGTCACGACAGCCATGGCGGAATTCGGATCGGCCATCTCTTCCCGGAGCCTCGCCTCAAACCGGTTCAACGTCCCGAGGAACTCCCCGTCGACGCCAATCCGCGCGGCCTGGAAGGCAAAATCCCGGTCCCGAAGCTCCGCCAGCTCTTCGATTTCCTCTTCCGAGAGCGCCTCGTGCTCCCCACCCGACGTGGCGGCCGTGGCGCGGATCAAGAGCTCGCTCAGACGCGCTTGCTCCCCACGCCCAATCCCTTCGGGCCTCACCCTGGCCCGCGTGCCATCAAAGACGATCTCAAGATCTCCAACGCCCCCGAGCCGATCTTCGATCCACCCGAAGTCCGTCATCACCTCGTTGTCATCGGGGAACATCGCGCGGAAGTCGGAGTCGATCCGGACGCGCGCCACTCCCACAATCGCCACCGCGGCGAGCACGGCGGCAACGCCAAGGATGGGCGTCTCCGAACGCCCGAGCCACGCCACAAGACGGCGCGATCGCTTCAAAGTGAACATTCCGGCCCCCGCCGCTTGGCGCGACCCACCCGGATGATGCGGCATGAGCGAGAGGATCGCGGGAACCACCGTCAGCGAAAGGACCAACGCCACGAGCGCCCCAAGGCCCGCCATGATCCCGAGCATGCGCACCGGCGCGAGGCCACTGACGGTCAACGAGAAGAACCCGATCGCCGTCGTGACCGAAGTCAGGAGCACAGGCAACGCGTTCCGTCGCATGGTCTCGAGGATGGCATCCCGCTTCGTGGCCGCCGTCCCCCTGATCACCATCCACGAAGCCACCAGGTGGATCGCATCCGCGATGCCGACGGCCGTCAGCATGTTGGGCGAGATCATCGTGAGGTTGTTGAAGAGAAAACCGAGGCAGAAGGCAATGCCCACCATGGCCCCGACGCTCCCAAAGACCACCGCCATCGGCGCCACCACCCCCGCCACGCTGCGGAAGACCGCAATCAGCAGAAGGATGATGATCAAGAACATCGCTCCGACGTACTTCGCATCCGCCATCCCCACCGTCTCGAAGTTGAGCTCGAAGAGAGGAATGCCGCCGAGGTGGAAGGTGTAGTCGGACAGGGGCTGCGGCTGGAAATCCGCAGGTGCCGTCACCGGCGCGGAAGGGTCCGCCGAGTCCACCCAGCCCCCCTCCCCATTGGGGTCGTACTCGAACCACTTGCGCACGGTCGCGCCGCCCGGCCCGATCATGAAGGCTCGGGTGGGGTCGCTCAGCTTCCGGCGCCACGCATTGCGCTCGTCCGCGTCGTCCATCGCCTCGACCTCCCCGACGAGCGCATGGAATCGATCGGTGCGTACGGAAAGCCCCATCTCCACCCGGAGAGCGTGCTCGATGCCCCGGAGAGCGGCCCGCTGTGCCTGGATGCTGAAGAGATCCGGGGTGATGCCCCCGAGGCCGGGATCCGCCCCAAGGGCCGCCTCCGAAAGCGAAGCGTCGGCGACAGGGCGCAGGACCTGAACCTGAATGACCGTCGTACGGGCGTTTTCGCCGACGATCGTGCCGAGGAGCCGCGGCTCGCCGATGAGCTGGGACGGATCGACGTCCGGACCCAGGACTGCCCGGAACTTCTCAGGCCCCACCATGCGGACGGTCGCTTCGCCCCCAAGCACCGCCGCCATTCGCTCGATGCGGTCCGACTCGGTGAGCTCGGAGGGATCCCCCTCGACGAGATCGGAGATCACGAGGGCTTCCTCGCCGTCCTCGATCTCAGCCCATCGAATCCATGGGTTCGATGTCAGACTTCGCACGTGCCGAACACCGGGCACTCGCTCGATCGCCGCCGTGAGCCGCGCCACCGCAGCCATCGCTTTTTCGCTGAAGACGCCAAGGGGCTCGTCCAGCTCTTCGAAGGCCACCATGACGAAATCCTCCGCCACGAATCGGTCCTCGATAGCGGCGTAGCTCGCCACCGCTGCGTCCTTCTCGCCAAACCAGATCTGCATGCGCGGATCGAAGATCGGCGGCGGCGCCGCGCCTACACCGTTTGTCGTGTCGCCGAAACTCGACACCGACGCGCCCAAGCGAGCAATGCGGGTGCCCCCTAGATACAGCGACAACACGATGCCCGCGAGGGCCGCGAGGGCCGCGAGGCTGAGGACCCAACGCAACCCATAGAGGCGCTGGAGGAAAGGCCCTGCCTCCGGGCCGGGATTCTGGGACGTGGGGCTTGGGGGTGTCATAGGTAGTTCAGAGAGGCTTTTCTGGACCTCGCAGTCCAGAACTGTGTCGAGCGCTGTCGCGAGCAGAGGGCTCAGGAGAGCCCGAGAAGCTGAGCCAGGGCGCGGCTCGTATCGGCGGCGGCGAGGCTCGCGTCTTGCAGTCTTGCCCTCACCGATAGGCCGTGAACCGCCGCGGAAATCATCCCCGCCACCTCACGGGCCTTCAGGGGAACCGTGATCTCGCCGGAATCCATGGCCGCTTGGACGAGGTCCTCGATGAGGCGGCCCATTCTGTCGACATGCCGGCCGAGGGCCTTGATGATCTCGGGGTCCCCTCCGCTGGTCGCCTCGGGGACTGAATTGATGACCAGGCACCCATTCCTGTGGGTTCCCGTCGCCATCGACTCCCAGGCACGGAGGAACGCCGCGAGGCCCTGTCCGGGGCTCGACTCAGCCGAGACGAGTGCCCTGATCGAGGCGAGCTGGCGATCGCAATAGGCTTCCAACGCTTCGAGGTACAACGACCGCTTGTCCCCGAACGTGTCGTAAAGACTCTGGCGCCCGATGCCCATGGCCCTGGTCAGATCCCCTAGACCGGTGGAGGCGTACCCCCGGTCCCAGAACGTACCGAGGGCGCACTCCAGGGCATCCTCTCGCACGAATTCCTTGGGTCGACCACGTGTCATGGGCGCCATTCTGGACTCTTATGTCCAGAAATCAACTGCGCCCGCGAGAGATTCGATTCGGGGCCACGAAAAGGGGGCACCGCTCGCCGCGGCGAACAGTGCCCCTGGGACGCTCGCGTCCCGCCGCCCAAGCCCCCTCGCGAAGGACCCGGGCGGCACGTTCTTTGGCCGTGCAGCTACCTGGCGAGGAACGGGTCCCGCACCTCCTGTCTCGTCAGGCCGCTGCTTCGATCGAGGATGGTCGCCATGGACTGGCGATCAAGAATGCGCAGGAGCGCGGGCCCCAGCTGCCGCGTATGCCACAGCCGATCCCCGTCGCGCAGGGCTTCGAACTGGCGCACGAGGAGTTCATAGAAGGTCGGACCGACGAGGGCACCCGGAAGGTGATCCTCGGCAAGTCCACCGACCCAGAGGTCCAGAGTCTCAGGAGAACGAGCCACTCGCGACAGCCGCTCCACGACCTCGGGGTCCGACGATATCTGACCGAAGGAAGAAGGCGCCGCGAGCCCCAGATCGCGCATGGCCTGCCCATAGGACGGAAGCCCATGGTCGCGGCCCCGCTGGATGTTGAGGGCCACGAGGTCGAGGCCGCCAGCCCCTGGAGGGCCGAACAGGAAGTTCCTGACCTCATCGATGACGAAGACATCGAGTTCCTGGGCCGGCTGCGCCAGAAGCCCACGCAGGAGCGGATCGATTCCGGTGGCGATGAGCGTTGCTGGCGAGAAGAACGAGTCGCTCAAGGACAGGTGCCCCTCGGGGATTTCTACGCCGCGCTCATCGAGCCGCAGGAGCTGGGGGGACAGCATGCTGTGCCCAATGCGGAACGCCGCAGTGGCGAAGGAGTTGCGGATCGTCCCATCAAGCTCGGGCCGATAGACGGACTCCGCCGGTAGCGCCCCTGGCCCCAAGAGAATCGGAAGCCACTCCCTGTACGTCACACGCTGGATCTCAGCCGAGACCATCGCACGCGCCAGCTCATAGATTTCGTCCCCGGTCAAGTGCGACAGCCGCCGGTCGAGCAGGTCGTCCCGGCTAAGCCCGCGCCCACCGCCACTGCCACCATGACCGCGTTGGCCATCACCAGCTTCGCGGCGCCGCTGCCTGCGAATCCAGTTCGCGTCTTCCTCGGCGATGCGCTCGGCCCAATAATTGTGCTCACGGAGGAAGAGCACGTGCATCGCGGTCAACGCGACCTGCTCGTTGGCACGCACGTCCCCCGCCAGGAAGAAGTTCGTGGCCGCGTCCGATGGGGCGTTGTGAAGGCCGTCGACGTTGAAAGGAAGCAAGTCGCCCTCACTCACCTTCAGCTTGCCCGACCCGTCCATGGCGCGCAGCGCGATGGCTCGCTCCTCGTCGGATCCGTAGACCTGACTGCCGTCGATCCATGCGGTGATCGCGTTGACTTGCTCGCGCCTGGAATCCACTCGTAGCCCGAAGGAGCGGCTCAGGGGAATGACCTCCACTCCGGTCCCAAGGGGGTCAAACCAGATGTCCCCGGTCGGCACCGGGATCGGGAAAGAGACGCTGGGAACCTCAACCGGGGTCTCGGTGATGTCGTGGTCGAGGAACTGGCCCCATTGCCAGAACATGTCGCTCACGCCCGCCGAGTTGGGCCGATCGCCCGGCTGGGAAAGGGCGCCGCTGCTGACGAACCGTGCGCTGGCTCGATCCGCCCCCGACGGCGAGCCGGCCCCATCCCCGTAGGCGGTGCTCAGCTCTCTCCGGAGGGGCGTTAGCGCGGCACCGCGCTCTGCTTCCTCGGCGTGGTTGCCGGTTCCATCGATTGCCCTCGGTTCCGCCACCGGTCCGAAGGGTCGCCCCTCCGGCTCCTGGGGCGACGCGTCCGCCGGCTCCCCCGCCCATCCAGCGGCCAACGCTGCGGCAGCGGCCAGTTGAACCTGCATGCTCCACTTCATCTTGTCTCCTTGCTCTACGCCTACTCGAACTCGTCACCGGCACGCTGCCGGACAAGGAAACAAGCGGCTACTGAACGTTCGCCGAACCGTTAGAAGCCCATGAGGACACCTGGCCCCACCTGCGGTTTCTGAGGGTTCGATGAGAGGGCGGCTCGGCTGGAAGGCTCCACCGAAACCTGCGTCAAAGCCCCCGGTAGGCCGCTCTTCACCCGTTCCGAACGCGCGCCCTCAGGCAATCCCGCTACCGTGTCCCAATGATCCAAGGACACACCCGAGCTCCCTTTGTCGCCGCCGCATGGCTGACGTGGTCACTGTTCAACGCCGCACCTGCCAGTGCCCAAACGTACGGCCTGGCCCCGATGGCCGTCACGACAGGGCAGGCCCAGGAAACGGCCACGGCGGCCCACCCCCACCAGGCCGCCCTCGACCATCTGGCACAGAAGGTGGAGAAGGGAGCCTACCGCGGCGTCGTCGCGCTCCTCGAGGTCAACGGCGAAGTCGTCATGGATGCCGCAATCGGCTCGCGGGACGCGCAGGGGGAGACCCCGATGACGAACGACACGATCTTCCGGATCTACTCGATGACGAAGGCCGTCACAGCGGTGGCCGTTCTGATGCTCGTCGAAGACGGGAAGGTGGACCTCGATGCCCCAGCGTCGAAGTACCTTCCCGAACTCGAGGGCTTGACCGTCGCCCGACGCAAACGGGGCTCACGCGCCGATGAGATCGACGTGGTGCCATGCGAATCCGAGATGACGGTCCGCGACCTGATGCGCCACTCCTCGGGCTTCACCTACGGTTTCATGGGATCGAGCACGGTGGATCGCATGGTGCAGCGCGCCGGCATCCTGCGCCCATCGAACACCAACGCTGACATGCTTCGAAAGCTCGCGGAGCTCCCACTCAAGCATCAGCCTGGAACGCGGTTCGAATACGGCGTCTCGAGCGACGTCCTGGGGCGCCTCGTCGAGGTCGTTTCCGGCGAAACCCTCGACACCTTCTTCGAGACGCGCATTTGCGGCCCCCTTGGTATGAAGGACACGGGCTTCACCGTGCCGAAGGCGAAGAGGGACCGCGTGGCGACGTGCTTTCGGCGCTCGGGGGGCAAGTTGGCTCAGGTTCGGCGGGGCGGTGCCCTGGACCCAAAACGCCCGGGGGCCCTCCTGAGCGGCGGCGGTGGCCTCTACTCCACGGCTCCCGACTACCTGGCGTTCTGCCGCATGCTCCTCCGGGGCGGCACGCTCCCGCCGGGCACGGAGGAGGAGCCAGGGGAAGAGCCAGAGGAGGAAGCGCAAATCAAAGGTCCCCAGCAAGGGAACGCCGAAGCGCCGCGCCTGCTCAGCCAGGACTCCGTGGATGCAATGCTGTCCGACCAGCTGAAGGACATCCCTGCCCCGATGCTGATGGCCACCGGCGGCGGGTTCGGCTTTGGACTCTCCGTCAACACAACCACCCGACGCAAAGGCCCCAACACCGGCACCGCCGGCTGGGGAGGCCTCGCAGGGACGGGCTTCTGGATCGACCGCAAGGCCGGCGCCATCGGGATTTTCATGATCCAGAACATGAACGAGGTCGTGCACAACAACGCGTTCCAAGCGGCGGCGTACAAGGGCCTGGGCCGCTGAGAAACCGCTGACGAGTCCGGGCCACCCACCCCCTGGATCCCGGCTAGCCGATTTGCGTCATTTCGTGGACGGTGAAGTCCAGGACGGCACCCTCGGTGGCGGCGAGGTAAGCCGCGAGGTGCGGCGCGCCCATGTGCACCTGCCAAAGCTCGCGCGTCTCCCAGTTTTCGAAGAACAAGAAGCGTGCCGGGTCCTCATCATCCTGGTGCAGGTCGTACTGGTCGCAGCCGGCCTCCGCGCGGGTCACAGGGATGAGCTTCTTCAGCTCGGCCTTCACCAACTCGATCTTGTCCGGATGGGCCTGGATGTTGGCAACGATCGTTAGTTTCGACATGGAGTGATCAGGGGTTGATGGTGGCGACGAGTTTGCCCGTGATGGTCCCTGACTCGCTAAGCGCATGCAAGGCGGGCATCTCTTCGAGCGGCTTGGTCTCGGCAATCAAGACCTTGAGAGTTCCAAGCTGGCTCCGCACTTTGGCCTTCGCTCCGCACGAAACCGCCACAATCCCTGCAACCATCGCCGCCTTCGACCGGTCGTCTC
>CAJXRJ010000194.1 GCA_913058555.1 uncultured bacterium | reverse complement strand
GCGGCTCGAGAAGCTCATGGCGCGAACCTACGTCGGCTGGGCCAAGCGCAAGGTCGCGGCCTTCCGCGTCGTGAATGAATCCGAAATGCCGGCGCTTCTCCGACGCTGGGGCGTTCCAAACGAGAAGATCTGTGTCCTGCCGTCCCAGTACATCGACTTCGACATCTTCCACCCCCCACGCCAGGAGACGGCCATCGAACGTGACCTGGTGTTCGTGGGGCGCCTCGTGCCCAACAAGTGCGTGGGGCGGATCCTGGAATCGATGGCGGTCCTCGCCGGAAGGGGCCGGCCGCTGAAGGCGCTCTTTGTGGGCAAGGGGCCGGAAAAAGCCAAGCTCGAGGCCCTGGCGGATCAGCTGGGGCTGACCGCCCAGGTCGATTGGATCGATTGGATTGCCGAGCCAGCGGAGCTTGCGGAGATCTACCGCACGAGCCGTGCCTGCGTCTGTGCCTCGACCTGCGAAGGCGGGCCACGATTCACCGTCGAAGCCATGGCCTGCGGGACGCCCGTGGTCTCGACGCCGGTCGGCGTGATGACGGACCTCTTGGCCGACGGGGGCGCGGGCAAGCTCGCGGGCTTCGACATCCCGTCCCTCAGCGCCGCTCTGGAAGACGTCTTGACCCATGAAGGTCGCCGCCGCGAGCGGGGCACCGAAGCCATTCGCCGGGTGCAGGTCTTCGAGTACCACGGCGCCCTGGAACGCTACGCGAAGGGCCTCATCGACATCGCGGAAAAGCACGCATGCGCCTCGTCTTCGTAACTCAGGTGCTTGATCGCCAGGACGCTGTCCTGGGATTTGTCTCGCGATGGGTCGAGGGCCTCGCGGGCGCCGCGGAGCGCGTGCGGGTCGTGGCCCTCGAAGTGGGGGACACGTCCAGCCTGCCCGCCAACGTGGACTGGGTGGAGATTGGCCGGCGCGGGTCGATTCGCCGGTTCCTGCGCTATCGCAAGGCGCTCCTTGGTGCCTTCAAGGAGGGCTTTGACGGGGTGCTGACGCACATGGTGCCCAGGTACTCGAGCGTCGCTGCCCCCTATGCGCGTCGGGCGGGGGCCGCTCACTTCCTTTGGTACACCCACAAAGGCGTCGACCAGCGGTTGCTATCGGCCCTCGACGTGGTGGATGGGGCGTTTACGGCTTCCCATGAGTCGCTTCGGGTGGATACGCCCAAGAAGATCGTGACGGGCCATGGTATCGATGCGGCGCACTTTGAAGGACCAAGGACGCCGTCGGTTCCTGGTCGCATGCGCCTGCTTTCCGTGGGCCGGGTCACTCCCTCGAAAGACCCCATGACGGTCATCGAAGCGGTGGATCGCCTTCGCAAAAACGGTCGGGACGTTACGCTAGCTTGGGCAGGCGGCGCCCTCGCGCGGGGCGACGATGAATACGGATCCATGGTGAGTCAAGCAATCGAAGGAAGGGGCCTCGCGGACGCTGTGTCATTCGTGGGTGAAGTGCCCTACCCCGATGTGCCGGACCTCTACCACGGGGCCGACCTTTTTGTGAATGCTTCCAAGACCGGCAGCGTGGACAAGGTCGTGCTCGAGGCCATGGCGGCTTCATTGCCGTTTGTGTCCTGCAACGAGTCGATTCCCCCCGTCATCGCGGGGACCTTTCCGGATCGAGCCGTGCGCGACCAATATGCGTTCTCCGCTGGGGATTCTGAGTCCCTGGCGAAAGCGATCATGGGCTGGATCGAGGCGGAGCCAGCTGCCGTGGCGCGCCAATCGAGCGCCCTCTCCGGACTCGTGCGAGGTGAGCACGACGTCGATTCCCTCATGCAGCGCCTGGTGGCGCGCATGGAAGGTCAGCTTCGCGGTCCGGGTCAGGGGTCGCCGAGCGGCGCGGAATCGGGGGTGCAGCGTTGAGCACCCAAGATGATTTTCCCCCGGCGGACGTTCGCCGACAGGGGGCCCAAGGGGAATACGTCGTGCCGTCCCCCTCGAAGGCGGGTCGATTCCCCGCGACGCGCGTCCCATTCCTCAAGCCCAAGGCGCTGAAGGACAGGGCTTTGGGGGAAAGGGCGTCGAGGAACCGGGCGCTCGAATCGGAGGCCGGCGTGAATGGCCGCGTCCGTGATTCATTCCGAGAGCTTCAGGTGTTGATCCCTTCCGGGGCCCAGGCCGGCGCCCTCGCGCGGGCGTTGGAGGCATCACGGCCCCTCGCGGAGCGGGGCGCCGAAATCTGCGTCGTCCACGGTGCTGATGCCCACGGCGTGGACCCCGCCGTGCATGCGGTCGTCGGACGTTTCCCATTCACAAGGCTCGTGAAGAGCGAGCCCTCGGGGTTGAGGGGGGCCTTGACGGTCGGGCTGGGGCAGGTGCCGGATCGCACCGTTACCTTGTTCGCTTCGCCCCATGCATCCCTCGATGTGGCCTCGACGCTGACCATGATGCGCGAGATCGCGGGGGGCGGAGCCCGCGCCGCGATCGCACCGCGATTTGTGGCCCCAGACGGCGCTGAACTGCCAGCTTCCCCGGCGAGAGAGCTGCCACTGGTTTGGATGGCGCATAGCGCGAGCCTCGGCTATCCCGGCGCCTGCTCCAACGGGCACGAGCACCCTTCGAACACCGACGCGGCTCTTCGCTTGCAGCTCTCAGCGGCGGCGGAGGTGCTTGTTCCATGTCCTTCGGAAGTCCCGCGGGCCCACGCCGGCCGCGAGGAGCGCCAGCCCCTTGCGACCTGAGCTGATCGCGCCGCTGCGGCGGGTATTGGACTGGCTCGTGTCGCACCGGGATTCGGAAACCGGCGCCCTCATTTGCCGCGACCACAAGATCGAGCACACCGGCAAGTCCGCCGGCGCCGTCGTGTTGGCGGTGGAGCTCGCCCGCCACGCTCCCCGCGGGGAGCAAGACGAGCTCCTTGTGATCGCCCGTGAACAGTGCGAGCGAATCGTGTCTCGCCTGGAGCGCGAAGGGGACAGCACGTGCTTCACGTTTCGCCCCGGTCGCCACGATCCGTACAACTGCTCCAATAGCGTGATCGACGGCGGCGCATGCAGCGACGCCCTAGCCGCCTGCGTCATGTTCTTCGGCGACCGGTTGACGGCTGGGGAGCGAGAGCGCTTCACCCACGCCTCGGTGCTGCACGCCCAGACGTATCTCCGCTACACCATCGTCGACAAGGGGGTTCCTGCCCAGTGCGCGTGGGCCATGACGGGGGCGGCCCAGGCCTACCGTCTTTCGGGCCACGAGGTGCTCAAGCTCGCTTGCGAGGTGGGGGCCGAGCGCATCGCGGGGATCCAGCGTCCGGACGGGAGCGTGCCCTACCATCCCGTGCGGCTCGGTGCGGCCCATCCCGGCGCTGAGGATGCGAGCGCGTATTACCAGTCGCGGGTGCACGCCTTTACAGACTTCGCCCTTCGGGCCGTCCAGGGGGAAGGGACCAGCGTTTCGCCCCCGGACCACGGATTCTCGAAGGGGCTCGAGTTTCTCCACGGGCTCCAGGGCCCCGACGGAATCAAGGTGGGGGGAGTGGAAGCCAAGCCGTGGTATTGGGGCGCGCACTATGAAGTCGTCTCCCATCCCTTCGACATCGCGGCGTTCGCCGCCGAGTGGCGGCGGACGGGATCGACGGGGGCCCAAGTCTCGATGCTCAGCTCTTGGCGGGCTTGGCTCTCCCATCTCGCCCCGAGCGGAGAACCCACGAGTCACCTCGGTGCGTACAACGGGACGGGGGCGCGGCGCGACAGCTATCAATGCTCCTTCTTCTGGGCAGCCCACGCTTGTTGGATCTCCCGGTCGCTGGCGGAACTCGAAGTGGCCTTGGACGCGGAGAGCGCCGCGGGGCCCGAGGGGCTGGACGTCCGGAGCCCCGGCGGGGGCGGGCCGGGGACCGTGGTGCGCCACTTCGAGGACGTGGACCTCGTTCGCATGGATTCCCCGTCGATATCGGTCTGGATCCGCGGCAAGCGGCCGCCCGGCAACGCCTTCCACGGCAGCCCCGTCGGTGGAGGGATCATTCGGGTTCACGATGCCGCCGCGGGGCGCGATCTCTTCAACCCGAGGCCTTTTGAGCGCCGGCCCGAGGCTTCGTGGAGCGGTCGGCGTGGGACGCTCCGCCCTGGCATGGGGTGGCGTGAGGGCAAAGGCGAGCTGAAATTCTCCGCGTGGCTGATGCGGAATCGTTGGCGCAGTGGGGCCCGCAAGGACGCTCTCCTCGAACCGCTCCGCACGGCGCGTCGGGCGGTGGTGGACCCGGCGGGAAGCGCCGTGAGCACGGGCTTCGACCGGGAGCCCGAGCTCAAGCTGGAGGGCGATGGCACCGTACGAATGGTCTCGTCCTTCGCGCACCGCGAAGGCAGCGATGGCCTTGGACGGGTCGAACGTGTCATGCGCCTGACCGCCCTTGGCCTCGACGTCGAGGAGCGCTGTGTCGACCCCGGGGGGACCAGCGGGCTCTGGTTCCGGGCTCCGGAGCGGGCGGTCGTCCATTCCGAGACGAATCACGAGGTCCGCTATTCCATCGGTGGGCATCGATCCGAAGACGGGGCGGGGTAGCCTTACCCCGGCCATGGTGACCCCCTCCAGTTCTTCGGAAGATTCTTCGGCAGCTCCCCTGGGGGGCTCCCGCGATCGGGTCGTGATCGTCGCGAATGCACGCATGCCGTCGCCGAGGGCCCAGTCCGTTCAGCTGGCCCAGGCGGCACGGGGGTTCCGTGATGCGGGGGCGGACGTGACGCTCATGCACGCCAAGCGGCGCGACACGGCGGTCCTTGCCGATTCGGACGCCGTATTCCGCGAGCTCCTGAGTGCCGGGAGCCGCGAGGGAGTCGCCAAACTCCTGGCCATCCCATGTTCCGATTGGATCGACCGCGTTCCACGCCGGCTCCAATTCGTTCCGGCCCGGGCCCAGGAATGGACCTTTGGCCGCAGCGCGGCGCGGCGGGTGTTGGGCGAGTTTGACGGCGCGCTTGTCCTCGTCCGCGACGTGGAGGTGGCCTACGCCCTGCGCGCCCGGGGCGGGGTTGCTTGGGAGGTGCATAGGGTGCCCGGCGGGCGCGTTCGCCGGCGCATGGCGGAGCGGGCTTTCGCAGCCGGCGTGTTGCCGATCGCCATCTCTCGGGGGGTGGCCGAGGATCTCGAGCGTGGGTTTGAATTGCCGGCGCCGGTGGCCGTGGAGCACGACGCCGTGGATGGAGCCCTCTTGGGTGCGCTGATGTCCCGCGCCCAGGCACGGGCGGAGCTTGGGATTGCGGCTGATGCGCCCGTCGTTCTCTACGCCGGCGGATTGATGCGGTGGAAGGGCGTCGATGTCCTTGTGGAGGCCGCCCGCGACCCGCGGCTCCGGGACGTGCAAATCCTGATTGCGGGGGGCATGGACCAGGACGTCGAGGACCTGCGTCAGCGAGCGGCAGGCATGCCGAACGTTCGCATCGATGGGTACCAACCAGCACCGAAGATCCCCGCTTACCTCAGTGCCGCTGACGTGGCGGTCGTGCCCAATCGCCGGTCGCCGCGGATTAGCTCCCATTACACCTCGCCGCTCAAGGTCTTTGAGTCCCTCGCCGCCGGGTTGCCCCTCGTTGTCTCGGACCTGCCGAGCCTCCGGGACGTGCTCGACGAATCCTGCGCGTCCTTCGTGGAGCCGGAGAATGCCGAGGCGCTTGCGGATTCAGTTATGGGCCTGCTGGGCGATCCCCCACTCAGACGGGAACGCGCCGACGCGGGAACCCGGCGGGTGCAAGAACACACATGGAAGGCGCGCAGCGCCCGCATTCTCGGGCGTCTCCGGGAGCTTCGGCAGGTAGGCTCATGAAGGTCGTCTTTCTCACTGACTCCCTCTCAGACATTGACGGGGTGGGGCGTTATTCCGTGCGCCTGATCTCCGCCCTGGAGGAGCTTCGGCCGGACCTGGAGGTCTGCGTGCTCTTGGCCCGCAAGCACCGTCCCACATCGAAGGACGTTCCAGCCCATTGGAAGGTCGAGGTCGCCCTGCCGCCGGACTACTTCTTCTACATGACGCCGTTCAGGTTCAGGGTCTGGCGCATGATCGGCACGTGGCGCACGCGCCGGGCCTTGCGCGGCGCGAGCCTCGTTCACGCGATCAAGGACTACCCCCATAGCCTGGTCGCCGTGGATGCCGCCGACAAAGCAGGGATCCCTTGCGTGGCCACGGGCCACGGGACTTACACCATTCAGCCGGTGGTGCAGGAGGGACCCCATCGGGCCCTGGCCCTGGGGGCCTACGGTCGCTTCAAGGCGCTGATCTCCGTCTCCCGTTACACGAAGCGCCTCCTGCTCAAGCTCGTGGATCCGTCGACCTTGGATCCGGCGCGGGTGCACGTCATCCCCAATGCCGTGGACGCGGAGAGCTACGTGGGAGAGCGGCCGGTGGGGGAAACGCCCTGGTCCGGCAAACGCTTCACCCTGGGCATCGGCGAGGTCAAGGAGCGCAAGGGGCACCACCTCGCGGTGGCCGCCTGGGCCCGCTGCGCGAAGACGGAGACGGACCTCTACCACTTCATCGTCGGGCACAAAACCGGGGACGCCTACGAAGAGCACTTGCGGGAGCTCGCCCGCGCCGAGGGCGTCGAGGATCGCTTGGTCCTGCTGGGCAACGTGACCGAGGACGAGAAGATCGATCTCCTGCAGCGGGCCGAGGTCTTCGTGCACACACCGGTCACTGCGTCCGATGGGGGCTTTGAGGGGTTCGGCATTGTGTACCTCGAAGCCGCTGCGGCGGGCACGCCGTCCATCGGCAGTCTCGATTCTGGCGCGGAAGACGCGATCGTTGATGGCGAGACGGGACGTCTCGTGGAGCAGAACGTCGAGGCCATTGAGCCAGCGCTGCGGGAGCTCCTCACGGACGACGGCAAACGCGCGGCCCTGAGCGCTGGGGGACGGGCCCACGCCGGACGATCTTCCTGGATCGACAACGCTCGCCGTGTTCTCGAGATCTACGACGGGGTGCTTCGCAAGTCATGAGGGTTCTCTTCTTCTGTGAGATTTACGACCCCAAGGTCGGCTCGAGCACGCGGCAGATGTACGGGCTCGCCCGGGAACTGCGCGCACGCGGGCACAAGACCGCCGTCGTCTCGACCGTGCGCAAGGCGTCGGACGCGACGCCCACCACCGTGGAGGGCATGACGGTGTTTCGGATTCACTCGGACTACGCCGTGCGCTGGCGGAGCTGGGTTTCCTTGCACAACAAGGCCATCGACCGGCCCTTGGATGCGATCCTCGCCGAGTGGCGACCGGACGTCGTGCACGCTCACTTGGTGCACACCCACCTCGGGTACCACAGCCTGTCCCAGGCGCGCGCGGCCGGTGCAGGCGTTGTGTTCACATCCCACGACGCGATGACGTTCTGCTATCAGAAGCTCACTTGCTTCCACGGCGGTGAGGCCCACGGCGGCCAGCTCGACGACGTGGTGGCGCGGGCGTCCAAATGCATTCCGTGCCAGCGCCTGCGGTTCCGCCCGGGTCGCAATCGACGCATTCTGAAGGTGCTCCAGGAGGATGTTCACCGCGTGACGGCGGTGTCGGATGAACTGGCGCGCATCATGAAGGCCAACGGCGTCCCCGTACATCGGACCGTGCACAACGCCCTAGAAGTCACCGACGAACCGCCCTCGCAAGAGGCGGTGGACGCGTTCCGTGCCAAGCACGGGCTCTCGGGGGCCAAGGTGCTCGCCATCGGCGGACGCCTCCACGAGCAGAAGGGCGTGGGGAAGCTGCTGGAGATGGTGGCGCGCCTCGCCCCGGAGTTCCCGGAGCTGCGGCTCATCGTGATGGGCCAGCGGGACGTGTACGACGGGGAGTTCCAGCCCCAGGCGCGGCGCCTCGGCATCGACGACCGGATCGTCCCGACGGGATGGCTCGAGGCGGAGGAGCTGCGATTGGCCTACGCCGCGGCCGATGTTTTTGTGACTCCCTCACTTTGTTTCGACACTTTCGGGCTCGTGAATCTCGAGGCGATGGAGCAATCGAGGCCCGTCGTCGCGACGACCTTCGGAGGCTCCCGCGAGGTGGTGGCTCATGGTGAGTCGGGCTTTATTGAGAATCCCTTCGACGTCGAGGCCTACGCCGAGCTCATCGCCGGGCTCCTCCGGGACCCCGCGCGGGCGGCCGAGATGGGCTCAGAGGGCCGCAGGAGGCTCCTGGAGCACTTCACGATGGATCGGCTGGCCTCGGAGTTCCTGGAGGAGTACCAAGCCGCCCTGGCAACGGTGTGACAGCCCGCCCTAGGCAAAACCTCCTGCGACAATTCCAAGGGGGGAACTCGCCGAAACTTGCGCCTGGGTTCCCGTGGATCAACGGGGGAACGGGATGACTTGGGCGTGATCAATGGTCGATGAACCTGGGCCGCCCTGCGTTTGCCGAATCCGTCGTCTGCATTACACTTAGGTGGTGGACAGCCCCCTTGGGGGGCCATCCCAGCAGGCCCTCGGGCCACGCCCGTCAATCTACCGCCGAAAGCCGGCCCGCCCAGCGCTGCTGTGCGACTCGTTTCTTCGCACCGACTTTCCTTCTAATCGATCCGATGCAAAAGACGCTTCTGACCTACGTCAAGCCCCACGTCCAAGAGGATCCGCTCTCGATGATCCTCGGGATCGGCTACCTCGGCGCCATGATGGAGCGTGAGAAGCTTCCGATTGCGCTGCACGACGAGCGTGTCGGCAACGACCAGGAGATGAAGGCGGCGATCGATGCGAACGACATCATCGGCTTCAGCGCCCTGACCCCGAACATCCGCCGCGCCATCGCTTGGGCGAAGTACGCGAAGGAGCAAGGCAAGACCACGATCATGGGTGGTCCCCACGCGTCGGTGGACCAAGGCGTCTTCCTCGACAGCGGCCACTTTGACTACGTGCTCAAGGGCGAAGCGGAGCACACGCTGCCCCAGCTCGTCAGGGGCATCGAGGGCAAGGACGACAAGGCTCTCGAGGAGATCGCGGGCCTCGCTTCCATGCGTGACGGAGAGATGTGGGTGGACAATCCCGCACCGCCACTCATCAAGAAGCTCGACGAGATTCCGATTCCCGCCCGGCACCTCCTGCCGATGGAGTCGTACTTCAAGAACAACCCCGAGCACCTCGTCTACATCTTCACGACGCGCGGCTGCCCCTTCAAATGCATCTTCTGCCAGAAGGAGCTCACGGGCCGCGGCTTCCGCGTGCGCTCGACCGAGGCGATCGTTGACGAGCTCGAGCACATCATCAAGACCTACGATCCGGGCGTGATCCTGTTCGTGGACGAGATCCTCACCCTTCGCAAGAAGCGGATCCACGAGATGTGTGATGAGATCATCCGCCGCGGCCTGAAGTTCGAGTGGGTGGCCAACACCCGCGCCGACTGCGTGGATTACCCGCTGCTCAAGCACATGCACCGCGCCGGATGCCGCCGCATCTACTACGGATGGGAGTCTGGCTCCCAGCGCATGCTCGACGTCCTCAAGAAGGACCTCACGCCTGAAGTCATCGTCAACGCCGCCAAGATGACCCGCCGCGCGGGCATCTGGGCCAAGGTCTATCTGATCGTGGGTTCCCCGGGCGAAACGCCCCAGGACATCGCAGAGACTGAGAAGGTCCTGCGCCTCGCCGGCCCCGACCTCATCCGCATCTCGGTGTTCAACCCGCTGATCGGAACGGAGTCCTGGGACAACTACCAGGCGTCCATCGACATCTCGGACCTCTCCGAGAACTACGTGTCGTCCAACCGTTCCGGCTACAAGCACGAGCACTTCAGCCAGATCGAACTGGAAGAGCTCCGCAAGCGCATGGTGCGCTCTTACGAGCAGTGGTACTACGCCATGCCCCAGCGCCTGCGCCGGGTCTACGAGCGTGCGCTCTACTACATCGAGAACCCGCACCACGGCCGCAAGCGCCTGGGCCGAGCCGTTGGCCTCGTCCCGCCGCCGCAGCGCCACGTGGTCACAAACCACCATTAGGCACAACGGGCTCAACGCCGTCAGGGGTTGACCCAGAGACGAGCAGGCTCAACGCCGTCAGGGGTTGACCCAGAGACGAGCAGGCTCAACGCCGTCAGGGGTTGACCCAGAGATAATGAACCGAGGGACCGGTGCGAGCGTGTCGCACCGGTCCCTCGGTCTTTACATCCGATAGAGGCTGCCGACCAACCCCCCGATCCCCGCGATGCCAACGAACAGCGCCAGCAGAGCCAACCCGCTCTTCTCCGCAAAGCACCGCCCCAGCCAAACGAGCCACGCCGTCGCCGCGATCCCGAGGATCCAAACGGGCCATTCACCAAGGGCCTCCGCAAACGGGAGCGCGATGAGTGCACCCGGGAGCAACCCGAAGGCGAGCCTCACGCCGCTTTGCTCCACGATGACCTGATGCATCAGCGCCCACCAAGGGAGCAGCACCGCGAACCCGCCCATGCCCCAGTAACCTCCGAAAGGTGGTTCGACGACCCCTGTTTTCGCCTCTGACTCACTGCCTTGCATGGAAGGGTCTACGGAGCCCCACGCCATCATTTCCGCCGGCGAGCTGTCCTCACCCGTGGGTTGCCAGGAACCCTAGCAGCGCCCCAAGGCCCAGTAGCACACCCGAGAGTGCGAGGAACCCTATGCCCATCTCCGCCGACAGGTCCTTGCTGATCCAAACCAGAACCAGGGTCCCGAAGGCCGAGGCTCCGATGACGATCTCGCTCCCGAATGGCCGCAGCAAGTGCCCGAAGATCACCCCCGGACAGAGGATCACCAAGCGGTTCATGTCCGTCTCGAGGAGCGGCGAGGTCCCGATCGCCCACGGCACGATCACAGCGCCGACGCCCGCCCACCAAGACCCCTCCTGAGCTGGCTCGCGGTACCGAGCTCGTCTCCGAACGGCCAGTGGGTCTGACTTGGTCTCCACGC
>CAJXRJ010000193.1 GCA_913058555.1 uncultured bacterium | reverse complement strand
ATCTACACACTGCATATCGTCGGCAGCGTCAGATGTGTATAAGAGACAGGGACTCGTCGCCGTCGAACAGTAGCCCAAGCTCCGCGCGCACCAGGTCCTCGTAGGGCGCGATCTCGAGCTCCGTGATCCGGTCCGGCCCGATGCCCGCGCGGCCCGCCGCCTGACGGAAGCCCTCCATGAAGGCCCGGTCCCCGGGTAGCGTGCGGTCCCGTCGAATGACCACCAGCCGCTGGGGATTGTGCTTCACGAGCGATTCGACCTGTAGCCCCCCCATTTGGCGCGAGTCCACGTCCACAGAAGGAAGATCGATCCCCGCGTAGGTGGTGCCGTGCACCACCGCGCTCAGCCCGCTGTCGCGCGCCTGGCGCTGGGTGGGATAGTCGCACCTCACGAGAACGAGTCCCTCCGGGCTACCACCGCGAAGCGAGCGACGAATCAACGGCTCCAGAATCTCCTCGGCTCCGCCTGAGGGAAGCACGTGGATCTCGAGCTCGCAGCCCACAAGAGCCGAGTGCAGCCCCGCCTGGGCCGCGGGGGAGAAGGTCGCCTTTTGCCGCCCGTGGTTCTCCTGCACCAGCACGTGCACCTTTTCCAAGACCGGCGACGACGTGCCAGGATCCGCCACCGTGGCGCCGATGCGCTGCCGCCGCTCGATATGCCCCCTGTGCACGAGGACCTGCAGCGCGCGGTTCGCAAGGTCACTGCGCACGCGCAGGAAACGGGCGGCCTCTTCCGTTGTGAGGAACCGGTCCCCCGGCACAAGCCCCCGGGACTCGATGATGCCCTGGAGTCGGGTCGCGAGTTCAGGAACGGTCGCTCGTTCGGCGGTCTTTGGTGTGTTTGTCATGGCTCCCAGTGGTCAGGAGCCCGACGATATCTAAAATTCCCCGACATTGGGAATTTTATCCAAAAACTGCGACAACGCCCCCCACTGGGGGCAGCCCGCCCAAGCCTGGCGAACCAAGCTGAGCGGACGGATCGCCCCCCCAGAGGATCAAAGGGGCCAGGGCATCAAAGGGGGATATTGCCGTGCTTGCGCACGGGCCGATCCTCGCGCTTCGTGATGAGGAGCTCGAGGGATCGAATGAGGTAAGGGCGGGTTTTCGAGGCCTCGATCACGTCATCGACGAACCCACGTGCCGCGGCGCGGTACGGGTTGTTGAACGTGTCGTCGTACTCGTCAGCTCGGGCCTTTTCGGTGGCCACGGGGTCGTCCGACGCCTGGATCTCACGGCGGTGGATGATCTTGGCCGCTCCCGCAGCCCCCATGACCGCCACCATGGCCCCTGGCCAAGCGATGTTGACATCGGCCCGAACGTGCTTCGACGCCATGACGTCGTAGGCGCCGCCGTAGGCCTTGCGCGTGATCACGGTGAGCAGCGGCACGGTCGCCTCGCAATAGGCGTAGAGCAGTTTCGCCCCGCGCCGGATGATGCCTTCGTGTTCCTGCGCGGTGCCGGGCAAGAATCCCGGCACGTCCTCGAACGTGATGATCGGGATGTTGAACGCGTCGCAGAATCGAATGAAGCGTGCGGCCTTCTCACTAGCGTCGATGTCGAGGCACCCGGCGAGGACGGCGGGCTGGTTGGCCACGACCCCCACCGCGCGTCCGCCGAGGCGCGCGAAACCAATGAGCATGTTCATGGCCCACAGCTCCTGAACTTCGAGCCATGAGCCCTCGTCCATGACGCGCTCGATCACGCCGCGCATGTCGTAGGGCTTCTGCGGGTCCGCCGGCACGATCGTGTCGAGGGCTAGATCCTCGCGGTCGAGTGGATCCTCAGTGGGCGCGAAGGGCGGAGCCTCGGCGTTGTTGAGGGGCAGGTACGACAGGAGCTTACGAATGAGGAGCAGGCAGCTCTTATCGTCGGAGGACGCGAAGTGGGCGACGCCGGACTTCGAGTTATGGACGCTCGCACCCCCAAGGTCCTCGCTCGTGACCACTTCGTGGGTCACTGTCTTGACCACGTCGGGCCCAGTGATGTGCATGTACGAGTTGCCCTCGACCATGGCCACAAAATCCGTGAGCGCCGGGCTGTACACGGCGCCACCGGCGCAGGGGCCGAGGATGCCTGAGAGCTGTGGGATCACGCCGGAGGCCTGGACGTTGCGCCAGAAGATCTCCGCGTAGCCCCCGAGGCTCGAAACCCCCTCCTGGATCCGGGCGCCCCCCGAATCGTTGAGCCCAATCAGCGGAACGCCGACCTTCAGTGCGAGGTCCATGACCTTGCAGATCTTCTCCGCGTGGGTCTCCGAAAGGCTGCCCCCGAAAACCGTGAAGTCCTGGCTGAACACGTACACCGGTCGACCGTCGATGCGGCCATGCCCAGTCACGACACCGTCGCCGAGGATCTTCTGATCCTCCATCGAGAAGTCCGTGCAGCGGTGGGTGACGAAGCGATCGAGCTCGACGAATGACCCTTCGTCGAGCATGAAGTCGATGCGCTCCCGGGCGGTCATCTTGCCCTTCTTGTGCTGAGCCTCAATGCGCTTGGGCCCGCCCCCTTCGAGGGTGCGCTCTCGCATTTGGCGAAGGCGATCGGTGGGAGACTGCGGGCCCGCGGCCTGGCCCGGTTCTGAGGATGCGTCGATGGTCATGGAGTGGGGATCCGGTTTCAGTGGTCGGCGGCGCCGTGGGGCTTGGGGGCGGAGGAGCTTGGGTCTTCGACGAGCTCCATGAGCACGCCGCCGGTCGATTTTGGATGAATGAAAGCGATGCGGGTTCCGTGGGACCCCGGGCGCGGGGCGTCATCGATCATTTGCACGCCGGCGGCCTTCACCTGTTCGATGGCGGCCGCTACGTCGTCCACTTCCCAGGCGAGGTGGTGCAGGCCAGATCGACCACCGGATCGCTCGAGGAACTTCGAGATCGGCGAGTCCTCGGACGCGGGCTCGACCAACTCGATGCGTTGGGGCCCCCCCATCAAAACGAGCACGTCGACCCTTTGATCGGCAACGTGCTCCACGCCCGCCGTCGCGGTCATACGTAGGGCCCCTTCGAACACCCCGCGGGCGGTCGCGATCGAGGGGACGGCGATGGCCACGTGGTGCAAGCCCCGCACGACGGGGCGAAGGGCATCGGGGACTTCGGCGCTGGAATCCCCGGCCGTGGGAGCCGCGTCAGAAGGCTGGATCGATTCGTTCATGGGTGGAATCGGGCCCACCTCGGCGGCGGGCCCCTTGGGCGGTTTCATCGCGCGCGCATGTTACTGGCGAGGCCCGCCCAAGCGGTCCACCGGCGCCGGGTTCCAGTGTGGATGTCGGGCAAGATCCCCCGGGAGGATGCCGGCACGGGGCGCCCCGGCACCGCCCATCCACCGGCGGGCACCTCAAGGGGTCCCTTGGGGCGGTTCGACGCAGGAAGCGCCCGGCCCCGTAGATTACGTGAGGCGAACCAACACCGGTTGTCGCACATCTCCACGGCCAGCGCCCATCCCCCCCCCACCTGCGCTCCGGCCGATCCCTATGAAGACGAAGCATTTCCTCCTGCTGATCCTGGCCCTGGTCTCTGGCATCTTCATCCTCGAGAGAACGGGCTCTCTGGGTGCTGGCGACGAGCCCGGGGTGACCCCCGACGGCCCCTCCGCGGGCGCCCTTTCCGGGGATGCGCAGGTCGGCGACCCGAACCTAGCGTCCCCCGGCGTCAAGGGCTCCACGGACCTCGCGGCCCGATCTGCGGCGGGCAAATCACAGCTCGAGGGCGGCCTTGTCCCCCAGGCGATCGAGGGCCCACAAAGGACCATCGAGGTCACCGTCGACTGGCCGGACGCTGCCCTGCCCCAGGGCATCGTCGAGGTTTGCTTCTTCCAGGACGATATCGAGGGCGCGGCGGTGCTCAGGGCATTGACCACTCGCTATGCCCGAATCTCGCAGCAGAATCGAGCGTTTGAGGGACTGAGCAATCCTGCCCGGACACCGGAGGCGATCCGAAAGCGCGCCTTGGCCGTCGCACCGCTCTCACCGAACGGCCTCGGCCGCTGGACCGCCACCGTCCAGGTCCCGAAGCGAGCAGGTCGGGTGTTCGCGCACGTCATCGGCAGCACGTACTACACGCCCGAGGCGGCCATCGCCGACCTCGAAACGACCGAGGTCACCGCACACCCCGTTCGGGGCGCCCAGCTGCGCATCCAAGCGACCCGGTCGCAAGCGGGGGTTGACGTGGCCGGCGTGCCATTCACGGTGTCGGAGAATCAGTCGGTCGGGCAGCTCGCGTCGGCCCAGACAGCCGAGATCAAGAGCTTCCGCCTCGATGGCAAGCTCGATGAGAACGGCGAAGCCTTCCTTGAAACCGTTCCGTCGAACCTGCCCATCAGGGTTTCCGTGTACCCCGTGGACTCAGCGCAGGCGACCGTCGACGTCCCTGCGATCACCCCCGGAACGGCGGAATTGGCCACCCTCCAAATCACCGCAGGGGCCAGGATGACTGGGCGCGTCATCGACTCCACTGGAACCCCGGTCGCCGGCGCCCAGGTTTCCGCCAGCGTCCCCGGGCGCGCCTTCGGAATGGACGACAATGTCATCCGCCGGACCGAGTCCGAGGAAGACGGGTCCTTCGAGATCGCCGGACTGCCCGCCGGGGAACTCGTCGTTCGCGCGGCCGCGGAGGGTTGGCTCGAGGGAGACCGTTCGCGGTTCATCTTGGAAAAGGACAAGACCCTCGCAGGCATCGAGCTTTCGGTCTCCGAAGGGGGAACGCTCACCGGCCGAGCACTGCTCCCCGACGGCTCGCCCGCGGCAGGTGCCACGCTAGATGCCACGTTCGACCTGGGGCACATGATGGGCCCATCGGGCCTCCATATCGCCCGCGGCGCCATTGGCTCTGGAGTGGCGGGTGACGATGGCAAGTTCCAGGTCACGGGCCTCGGGCGCGGCCCTTTCGCCCTGACCTGCGAATGCCTTGGCCCCGACGGGGTCGAGTACTCGGCAAGGCTCAATGGCCTGACACCGGGCTCCAAGGACATCGAGCTTCGCTTGACGGAGCCACTCTCGCTGTCCGGCATCTTGCTGGACGCCGAAGGGCGGCCCCTACCGGACCTGGAGATTCGCTGCGCCCGCCTCCTCGACGGCAGCATGGGTGAGATGCGCATCGACAAGCAGTTGATGATGTCCGACACCGACGGGCGGTTCCGCTTCGACGTCGACCAGGATCGATTCGAGCTCCTCGTCGCTGAGGAGACATACGTCTCGGTGACGCCGCTCGTGATCGAAGTCGCGAAGCCCGAGGAGGACCTTCGGCTCGTGTGCGTCCCCGCCGTTTCCGCAAGCGGCCGCGTGCTCGATCCCGACGGGATGCCGTTGGCTGGCGCCTTGGTGTCCGTCGAGACGGGGGCCTCCGCGATCCAAGCACAGACGCGTCTCGGGGAGAGCACGCCGAGCACGCGGACGAGCAAGGATGGCTCCTTCAAGATCGTCGGCATCCACCCGGGTGAGGTGGTCTTGAACGCCGAGATGGAGTCCCTCGCGAGGGTTTCGACGGAGGCTCTGCAGGCATCCCCCGGCGAAGTCCTCACCGGGATTACGCTACAGCTCAACCGCGGCGGCGCCGTGGAGGGCATCTGCTTCGACAACAATGGCCGTACCGCGGCCGGACGCATCGTGTCGGTGACGTCGCTGGTGAAGAACGTGAATCGCAGGTCCACGAGCGGCAGCGACGGCACGTTCCGCATTGAGGGGCTCATCCCCGGCGCCTACCAAGTGGTCGCCCTGGATCCCGCGATGGAGTCCTCAGGCGACCCCGATGGATCGGCCCTCGCCGAGATGATGAAGTACATGAAGCTCGCTTCTGCGGACGTCGTCGAAGGAGAGACGTGCTTCGTCTTCCTTGGGGCCCCCCCTTCGGACCCCGTCGACATCGAGGGGTCCGTCACCGTCGGCGGCGAGCCGTACAGCGGCGCCCTAATGGCGTGGTATCCCGCCAGCGAAGGCCTGCAAGAGCGCATGAAACACGCGACCATTCAGAAGGACGGTCGGTACAGCGCTCAGCTCAACCAGGCGGGCCCCTACGTCGTTGTGATCCAAAGTGGTACCGGCGTGGGGCTCCAACAGCAGACCATCGAATTCGCCGTTGAGGTCCCGGACGGAGCGACGAAGTTCGCAAGGGATTTTGTCGTGCCAGGCGGTGGCCTGACCGGACTGGTCAGGGACGTCGATGGATCCCCGGCCGCCGGCGTGCGGATCGCCGTGAGCGAGGTGGGTGGAGTCCGCACGAATCGGCTGATGGGCGGCAGCTACGCAGAGCTCCAAACGGACTCGAACGGCCGATACTCCGCCGTCGGGCTGAGGCCAGGGGCGTACCAGGTCTCGGCGGGCGGGGCCACGATCCTGAATTCGATGGACTCCAGCCCGGCCAGGGTGACGGTCGGTCCGTTGACGGTCGCCAAGGATCGTGTGCGCTCCGGCGTGGACCTGCAGCTCGTTGAGCCCGGCGCGATCCACATCACGGTGACCGATGGCAATGGGAAAGGAGTCCCTGGCGCTTCCGTCTTCCTGCTCGACGACAATGGACGCCACAGTGAGGTGTTCTCGGTTCAGTCCACTGGCCAAGGGGGCACGCTACGCATGGGCTCGGTGGCCCCCGGTACCTACACCCTTGCGGCACGCACAGGGGATACGGCCACGCCCGAAAGCCTGCCCGTGGACGTCCGCGTTGGTGAGACGAGTGTCGTCGAGATGATCCTCGGGCCAGGCACCCTCATCGAGGCCTCGGCCAAGCTCGACGGCGTGGCCGTCGCCAACGCCACGATTCAGATCTTCGACTCGGAGGGGCGCGACCTGACACGGCGCATTGGGCTCACCGACACGCAGCAGCTCTACACCGGCGACACCTTCTCCATGACGTCCCGCGTCCTGGGTCCGTTCCCCCCTGGCAACTACGTCCTCAAGGCAGCGACGCCGGACGGACGAACCGCCACCCGCCGCGTGCGCCTGAGGGGCACAAAGGCGAAGCAGAAAGTCTCTCTCAAGCTCAAATAGCCCGTCGCGCGACCGGCACGCACTCACTTCGTGCGTAGCCGGCCGCGGGTTGCCTGGGCCTTGAAGAGAGCCATCGCGGGGCTGCCTTCACGAAGGTCCAGGCGCTGAAGAGCCCGTTCCGTGACCTCGGCCAATAGCGGTTCGGGCCCGCCGCACTCCATCTCGACGAGCACGCGCCGGGCCGTCTTTGTGATGCGCCGGATGCGGCCTTCGATGCGGTTGGTAAGGGATAGCTCCGCGTCCATGCCCGGGCGCGCGAGGATCACGTCCTCCGGGCGCAGGAGCAGGTCCACGGCCGCGCCCCCGGGCGGATCCTCCGCGCCCTCGAAGTCACCGCAAGCGATCCCGTGCCCGCCGGCGGACTGCACCCACACAAGTCCATCGGCCGTGCGCCGACTGAATTCGCATGGAAGAGTGAACACCAGCCCGCAGTCGTGGAGCAGCTCAAGGCACTGGTCCTGCATGGCTAGCTCGGCCGCCGATCCAAGTCCACGGACGCGCCCCTCTTCCAGGAGCAAGATCTCGTCGGTGATCGCGAGCAGCTCCTCGAGCTCGTGGCTGACGTAGATCATGGGGATCCGGTACGCGTCACGCAGGCTCGCAAGGTACGGCAGGATCTCCCGCCGGAGCCCCCGGTCGAGGCTCGCGAGGGGCTCGTCGAGGAGCAGTAGCTTCGGCGCACTCAGAATCGCCCGCCCGAGCGCCACCCGTTGACGCTCGCCGCCCGAACACGCCCCGGGCATGGAGTCGAGCAAGTCCGTGAGCCCCAGGATTTGCACCACGTCCTCGAATGGAGGGCCCTTTCCACGGGCAGCGGGCATGCCGTAGGTGAGGTTCGCGCGCACGGAGCGATGGGGAAAGAGCCGGTGGTCTTGGAAGACCATTCCCATGCCGCGCCGATGCACAGGCGGCGCCAGTCCCGCGTCCGTATCGACGAGCCGCTCCCCGTCCACCTCCACCTCGACCCGGGCCCCCTTGACGAGCCCCACCAGGGCAGCGAGGAGCGTCGACTTGCCCGCTCCCGATCGTCCGAAGAGCCCAAGGACGTCGCCCGACGCCTCGACGGATACGTCGAGGGTCGGCCGGCTCAGCTCAGCGGAAAAACGAAAGCGCGCGCTCAAGGGTTGCCCTTGGCGCGACTGCGCCTCATCCACCACTCGCTCGCCAGGAGCGCAAAGAACGAAAGGGCCACCGAGGCAAGCGTCAAGCCCATGGCGGCTCCGTCACCGCCCGGGGTTTGGCTCGCCGTGTAGATCGCGGAGGGAAGGGTCCGCGTTTCCCCGGCAATGTTGCCGGCGAAGGTGATCGTGGCCCCGAACTCCCCGAGGCTGCGGGCAAAACCCAGGGTGAGTCCCGCCGCGATCCCGGGTCTTGTGAGGGGCAGGAGCACATCCCAAAAACGCCGCAGCGGCCCGGCCCCAAGGACAGCGGCCGCTTCGAGTAGCCGATCGTCCACGAGCTCCGCCGCCGTCCTCACCGAGCGCACCACAAGGGGCAGGGCGATGACCGCGGACGCCAAGACCGCCGCGCCCCGGGTGAAAGCGAGGTCGATCCCGAGGAGGCCTTCCCGCCCAAAGGCCATCAACAGGAGCAACCCGACCACCACGGGGGTGAGCACCAGCGGCAAGTGAATCAGCGCGTCGAGCATGAGTTTGCCGCGGAACTGGCACCGACCGAGAAGCAAGCCAAGCCCGATGCCCGGGAGGGCCACGAGGCACGTCGCGAGGACGCTGACCTCCATAGAAACCCGCAGCGCCTGCCATTCCGCGGGCCCCAAGGCCACGTCGACCCATGCGATCATCTCACCTCTCCTGCCGCTGGCGCCGGACGGGGCAGACCAAAACCCGCAGCGCGCAGCTTGGCGGCGGCCTCCGGCCCCTGAAGGAATGCCATGAACCCGGGGGCGCCGGGATGGGCGCTGGTCATCTGGACCGCCGTAATCTCGATCGGACCGTGAAGGCCCCCGTCCAGTGCCCGCGTCACCCAGCCTGGGCCAGGCACGTCCGTGCGGTACCCCACGCCAAAATCCGCCTCGCCCAGTTCCACCAGCCGCACAGCAGCGCGCGCGTTCGGGGCGGGAACGAGGGAGGCACCGAGGGCCTCCCACCACCCAAGCGTGACAAGGGCCTCCTTCGCGTAGCGCCCGAGCGGCACATGTTCGGGGTCGCCCGTGGTCCAGCGACGCCCCACCATCGAGGGCAGGAGCGGCTCGCCTGGGCCCGTTAGATCCGAACCCTGAACGATCCCAGGGGGGGCCGTTGCTCGGTCGGCTCGCGCGTACAGCACGAGCCCATTCCCGGCGACGACGCAGACCGACTCCGCACGGCCAAGCCCCCGATCCGTGAGGTACTCGACCCAGGCCCGGTCGGCCGAGATCATGACGTCCACCGGGGAGCCCCTTTCGATCTGGCGGGCGAGCATCGAGCTAGAGGCCGAGGAGATCTGCACGGGCTCGCCGCCCGCATTTGCCCACACGTCCACGATCTCATCCACCGCGCTGGCGGCGCTCGAGGCCACCCCCACCACGAGCCCGGGCCCAGGGGGCCGATGGGAGCAGCCCACGGAGAGGCCCACAGAGACGCAAAGGAACGCCGCCAGGGAACCAACCCAGAGAACACACGTTGCCCGGGCTCCCACACTTGCCATCGCGCTCATCGCCGACCCGATTCCCGACTCTTGCGGTCCGCAGGCCTCAACGGAGACGCCACCGCACCGGATTCACGGAGGTCCACGAACATGCCCGGCGCGACCTCGATGGAAGTGAATGCCCCGCTGCCGTCGCCGCGTTCGAAGCGGTATCGCCCGCTGGGCACGAGGATTGTCGTGTCGTCGACGGTATGGCCCATGAACTGCCCTCCGGTCCAGCGAGGATCGCTCGCGAGCTGGGCACCGGCCTCCGTCAGAAGCCGCGCCTCGCCCTCCAAGGGCAGCGCCACCACGGACAAAGGGGACAGCACCACCTGGGTCTCTGGGAAGCCGCCGGCCCTTAGCCCGGCGCCCGATGCACTTGGTCGGACGTTCAGGAGCGCGCCGAGACTCCCCTGGACGACGGTCATTTGGAGCAGGGAAACCGGCAGGGGATGAAGGATCGCCTGGTTCCCATAAGCCCAGGTCTGCGGGTGTGGGATCGACTCGCCTGGCGGCGTCAAGATGCGCACGTCCACCCGGTGGGCCGCCACGGGCTCGCCCCCATCGTCCACGAGCGCCAAGAGCGCCGCGCCGCCCTCGGACTCGACGAGCTGGCCCAAGTCGCGGTCCTCGCCAGGGACGAGCTCCAAGTCCAAGAGGAGCCACGGCTGCCGAATCCGGCCGAGGGCCTCGAGCCGGAAACGCCATTGCTCGGAGTCCGTCACCCGCGAGCCGAGGGAAATGGGCTGGCCGGGCGGCGCGGACTTGATGAGCTCCTGCACGAGGACCCCCGGGTCGAACCGAACGATGACCTGGGCCTTGCCTGGCGGGATCTTCGTGACGACGAAGCGCTCTTCCTCCCCTTGGCCGAGGATCGGAGCGAGCACTTGCCCCGCTCTCCCCCGCGGTTGCACGCGCACATGGTGCCCCGCCTGGCGCAGGCCGGCGATGCTTCCGCGCACGGTGCACAGGAGCGCGGTGATGTCCACTTCCGTCGCCACGAGGACGACCTCGTCCTGGCCCGGAAGGACAGGCTCGCAGCACACGATGCGATCGCCGAAGAGAAGCGCCGCGTGGGCGTCGCCCGCCGGCCGGTCGAAGGACGTGTACCAGCCCGGCGTGGCGCTCACGCGGGAGCCCGTCCGCTGGAGCCGCTGCGCCCCCTCGGGCACCATCGCCGGCACGCTGCGGCCCTCGATCAGGACCGCTTCGAGCCAGAAG
>CAJXRJ010000192.1 GCA_913058555.1 uncultured bacterium | reverse complement strand
CACACTGCATATCGTCGGCAGCGTCAGATGTGTATAAGAGACAGGAGGCAGATAAGCCCGGAGGAATTGCTCGGGTTGATGGGGGTGGTGGTCTGCGTTGACGTGAGGAAATAGCCGAGCTGTCCAGGGGGGACGTTACTGGCCGACAGCGCCAGGTTGTTCTGGCTGACCACAGCGGAGCCGACGGCGTCCATGCGGCCGCGGAAGCCCGTGCTGTTATGGGTGGCCGGGCAAAAGGTCGTGCCGAGGCTGAAGGTGCTGCCTGGATTGTCGAACAGGCTCTCGATCTGGCTTGCCGTGAGGGCCTTGTCGAAGATCTGGATGTCGGACATGCAGCCGTCGTAGGAGGCGCTAAGAAGCACTTCGTTGCCACCGATGCTCCACTGGCCTAAGGGGCCTGCGATGGGCAGTAGGCCAACCGAACCCGCAGCGGCCGAGCCCACCGGGACCGCGCCGCCCGAGAACATCGAATCCTGGAAGTAGAAAGTGATCGCGCCCCCTGGCGCAACGACCATCGCCACGAAGTACTCCTGCGGGAAGTTCAGCGTGCAGTTGCATGGCGCGGTCAGGGTGGTCACGCCGGCGCCGTTGTTGATGGCCAGTACGATCTCCGGCGTCGGCGTGACGAGCGGAGTGAACTGCACGCCGAAGGCCCATGAGCCGCAACTCAGGATCGTTTCCCGGTTCAAGAGGTTCGCGTTGGAGCGTTTGATCCAACCGGAGACGGTGAAGTCGTCCGTCAGGTTGCTGATGGCGGGATAGGAAGCGAAGTCAACCCTGTCGTTTGACCCGTCGAGGCTCGCGGCGCTTCCGTTGATGCTCGTGCAACCTCCCACGGACACGCCATTCAAGTAGGCGGCGTCTGTGCCCCCGGGCACGGAGTTGAGGGCGACGAGGGAGCCCGCGGGCTCGTTCAGTCGGTGGCGAGAGATGACGTTCTGTGCGAGCGCGTCGGGAAGAAGAGTGCTGGCGGCGGCCAGCGTTAGCCAATGGACTTTCATTGCTACGTGGGAAGAATCCGCGAGTGAATCGATGGAGCGGGTCCCGGTCCCCAAGGGCCGCGCTCCGAAACGGAAGGGTGGGAAGTGGGGGACAGGTACGAGCGCACTGAGGTGCGATCACGTTCCGAGTGTTGGCGCGTCGCCGTCGGTTTCACGCATGTCGGGGATTTTCACGCAAGGAGATCTGTGCGAAGCGGAGGCTCAGTGCCGCCACGTTGGGACCAGATGCGGAGAATCGCGCGTGGTTTCACCGCGCGCGATTCTCTGATGTTTCGCAAGGACCTCGCCGCGCGTGCGAACCGAGTTCCGCGTCCCCCGGGATCACTCGACTCGGCACTCCTGCGCGTACTTGCCTGAGGTGGCCCGTGCCGTACGATCCCGGACTCGACCTTGCGTACCTAGATCGCTTGGGGGCACGGGCTGCACGCGTGGTGTTGATCCGCCGCCGTTCCGCCAAGCGACGGGAGGCCTCGCGTGGATTCCCGGTAGCCTAATCCGTCGGGCACGGTAGGCCGTGCATCGAAGACAGCCTTCCAACAGGATCGGTGACTTCGTAGTCGCGTTGTGAAGGTGCCTGTCCGTTGGCCATCCGAACTAAGTGAGTTTGTCATGCACCGAAGAGCCACTCCCGTCACCCTCGCCTGGATGATTGCGGCTACGCCCGCCGCGGCTCAGTTCGAACTTGGCCCTCCGATCGCGCTACAGGGAGGGGTCACGCCGAACTTCCGATCTCTGCCCGGCGATTACACGGGCGATGGGAACCTCGACATCTTGCAGCTAACGGAGCCCGGGGCTGGGATCACACTCTTCCGCGGCGATGGAGATGGCGGGTTCGTGCAGGGCGCAGACCTCGCGCGCGAAGCAGGCCATATCCGGGAGGTGGCGCAAGCGGATTTGGACGGCGACGGGCGCCTCGACCTGGTGGCCATCTCTACGGATTCATTGCGTGGACCACGGGGACTTTGGCTGCTGAAGGGAGCTCCGGGCGGAAGCTTCGAGCCTCAGAACCTCGGGATCGAAACGGGCGATCTTGAGAGCCTCGTTCTCGCGGACCTAGATGGTGACGGGCACTTGGACGCCGTGGGAAAAGAGCCATACTCGTCGGCAGAGGCCCGCATTCTGTACTTCGCGGGTCTCGGTGGGGGAGCCTTCGACCGCCACGTGAGAGTGGCATCGCCGCAGAGAGTGCAGGATTCTCGCGTCAGTGACATCAACGGCGACTCTCACCTTGATCTCATCATCCCGAACACCGCGGGTTTGCCGCCGCGCGTGATTCTTGACCAGGGGCAAGGGCTATTCGGCCTCCCGGCTCCCTTGGTGGCGGCCGGACAGATCGTCACCAAGGTCCTCGCTTTGAAGGACTTTGACCGCGACGGCGACGACGATCTCTTGGAGGCCGTTGCAGGCGGCGGCGTGGCCCTCTACTTGAATGATGGCGCCGGCGCCTTTGGTTCGCCTACGTCCTTGAGTTCAGACGCCACGTGGGTCAGCTGGGTCGGTGATCTGGACGGAAACTCGTTTGAGGATCTCGTGCTTAGCTGGGCGCCGTTCCTTCTCGGACCGCCGGTGAGCGAGGGCTTCCTGCAGTCTTCCCCTGGGGCCTTCACGCAGGTTCCGCTTCCCACCGGGTGGGAGGTACCCGGTGACGTCGTGGTGGATATCGACCGCGACGGCAAAGACGACGCCGTTGATTCCAAGGGCCTGGGCTACCTGGATTGGCAGATGAACGAGCTCGCTCCGGTAACAGGCTACTTCGGTGCACGTCGATCCATGGGGGTCGAGATCGGCGCCAGCGCAGAGTGGGTGACCGCCGACCTGGACGGTGACGGAGACAAGGACATTCTTCTTCTCGGCGCGGATCGCCAGACGATCGCGTGGCAAGAACTCGTGGCACCGCGTGTCCTTGCTTCTCCGCGGGGACTCTTCACGGCTCCTATGCCAGTGGTGCAGATGCTGCCCGTCGATATGGATCGCGACGGCCACGTGGACCTAGCACTGGCGCTGCAGTCGCCGGCGACGGGATGGGTTACGTCGGTTGCTACCTGGAGGAACTCGGGTCCAGCGAGTTTCACCCAGGGACCCGCCCCGACCCCAGTCCACGAGGTACCGTGCCAGGATCATCTTTTCGCTTTTGATCCTGCCAGTCCAGTCGCGACCACATGGGCCGCCAACCTGATCATGCCCCGCTGGCCGAAAGCGAAAAAATGATCCTGGCTCGGTACTTGGCGGGAGTTGATCTTGGGTCCTCGCTGCACAATGGAGCCATGCGTGATTCCGATGCACCCCAATCCGCAGCGAGCGGCGGCGGCCCCTTTCGATTCCTGATCCGCTACTTCCTGCGTGGGCTGCTGGTCGTGGTTCCGATGGCGTTGACGATCTACATCTTCATCTACGCTTTCAATTGGATCGACGGCCTGATCAAGCTTGACGAACAGAGAAGATGGCAGGTCCCATTCCTCAACTTGGAGTTCTCCGGAAAGGCCGTCGCTTGGCGCGGCTTTGGATTCCTCGTGATCGTCTTTGCTGTGATTGGGACCGGCATCCTGACCTCGAACGTCATGAGCGGTTGGATCCTGCGGCGCTTCGAGCAACTGTTCACCCACGTGCCGGTGGTCAAGCAGATCTACTCTTCGATCAAAGACATGGTCGAGGCCTTTGTCAGTGAGGACAAGAAGTTCGATAAGCCCGTGCTGCTAGCGCTCGGCGACAGCCAAGAGATCGAGGTGGTCGGCTTCGTGACGCGCGAAGACTTGGGCGAGTTCGGTCGACCCGGCAAGGTCGCGGTGTACGTGCCGCAGTCCTACAATTTTGCCGCCAACCTGATCTTGGTACCCAAGGAACGTGTCACGGCAATCGACATCCCGCCCGGCGACGCCATGGCCTTCGTGGTCTCGGGTGGTGTTTCCCACGCCACGCAGCGGACCGACGGCGAGGACGCGAACGGGTAGCCTACAGGCGTGCCCCTGCAGGTGGGTCTGCTCCCTCGAACGGACGTGGGCAGGGAATCGGGTAGGCACATCGAAGCGCGTCCCTACCATTGCATTATGGAGGATCTCGGCCAGTCCATTCGGCTGCACGGCGAGGCCCTTGTCCACGACCCAGACCAGGATGGGGACTAGCGGGAGGTCCGGCTCACCGACGCTGGCGGCGTCTGCTGGATCGAAGGAGAGACGCCGCCGCTCTCGAGCCAAATCGACACGGCCGACGGTCCCCTAAGCGTCGCCGGAGCGCCCAAAGAAAACGTCCGCCCCGGTGAGTCCAAGACGGACCCGACCCGCGGCTTCCTCTTTCAGGTCAAGCCGAGGGGCACTGGCAGCGGCCACTAGCCACAAGATCGGCGATCCCTACCGAAGGCGAAGGCACGGGAACGCCCCACCAAAGAACGCAATACCAAGTACCAAGTACCGAGCCAGGATCATCTCTTCACTTTTGTACCGCCTAGCTAGATCTGGCGGACGCGCCCCTGAAATCTGCTCCGTAGTGCTTCGCCTGACCGTCCGTAGAAGATGCCGCGTTTCGGCGACAGCCTCATGCTTTAGCAGTCAGGCCTCGGGCATTCCAAAAGCGAAGAGACGATCCTGGCTCCGTATTTCGGCTCCATACTTTCGCTACCGTCACTTTCTCCTCGCGCTTCCGTGGGATCCCGGTTCCATTCGTTCATGCATCTTCTCGCACTCGCATTGCCAACAGCCACGCTCTTGGCTGCCACATTCACCGCTCCTGCGCCACAGTTGCAGACTTCGCCCATCTCTGTTCCGGGTTGCATTGGAGCCCCTACTGCAACAGGAGCCCCAGCCATCTGCGAGGTCTACGGGAATCCGATCGCAAGCGCGAATGACGCGCAGCTCGTCGCATCCGGGCTACCGCCGAATCAGTTCGGGATCTTCATGACTGGACTGTCGTCGGTTCCAGCGATGACCGTGAGCTCAGGCAATGGATGGCTCTGCATCAACCCAGCTGGAGGTAACGGAATAGGCCGCTTTCAAGGGCCGAATCAGATTCAGAGCTCGGGCCCGCTCGGCACGATCACCATTGATACCACGGCCGGTCAGTGGAATCTCGCGTCGATACCAACCGCCACGGGTTCCTATGCAACCGTGGCAGGGCGGACGAATTACTTCGCTGCATGGTTTCGGGAGCCAGTTGGGGCCGGTTGGAACTTCACCGGAACCGCCGTCATGACTTGGCAATAGCCTGGTCAAGGATGGCGCCGTGACCTGTGGCCACGGAAGGGTCGCGACGACCATGACTCGGTAACGGCGGCGGTACTGTTCCGGCGAATGCTCTTGCTAGCCGTGGGAGGCTCTGTGTGACACGGTTGGGCCGCTTCGGGAGCTGGCGAACGAGTGCGGCTCCGTACTTGCTGCTGTGGCAGGGCGAGAGAGCGTGGCGGCGGTCGCGCCCATGCTGACTGACGTTGCTACGTGTCCGCTCTACTTGCCGAAGTCCAAGAGGATTGGGAGGATCGCCTCCAGTCCACCATTGACCTTCGTCGCCTTCAGGGTGGCCTCTGCAAACCTCGTGGCGAGAATGTCGTCGTTCTTCATGTCGGCCGTAGCGGCCTCTCGCTCGGCCGCTGAGCGGCCGGAGAACGCGTCGTCCATGCGGGCCTTAAGTTTCTTGTGCTGCGCTACGATAGCCTTGAGTCTTGGCGTCGCCGCATCGAGGTCGCTGCTCGTCTCGATGCCGTCGAGGACCGAGATCAACTTCTCCATGCTGTTGCGCATATCAGACTTGATTCCGTCGACATCGGCGCCGCCGCCGCAGCCCGGAAGGAACAGGAGCGCGGCAGACAGGATGGCGATCAGGGGGAGCTTCATGTTGGCCCCAGAGTAAGCCTCCGAAACGGACGCGTACATAGCTGATATCAGATGGAGGGGGCAGACGGCACCCTCGGTCCTGCGGACTGAAGTCGCTTCCACTCCGACCTTCAATACCTGAGTAAGTGCAGGTCAACGATCCGCGCGGTACCGCGGTACCGTGCCAGGATCATTCTTTCACTTTTGATCCAAGCTGTGGAGTCGCGTTTACAGGGGGCCGCCAACTCGACCTGGCCACGCTGACTGAAAGTGAAAGAATGATCCTGGCACGGTACTTCGGTACGGCAAGAGTCGGTATCGCGTTGAGGGGCAACCTCCTGCCATTATTGGGAAGTTACCGGGTCGCGCCCACGTACCAGACGCTGCCCCGTAGCGTTCTCGGTAGCCCCATGACTCGTTCCAAGCTCTTGATCCTCTTCCCGTTGGCCCTGCTCGCAGTGTTGATCATCGCGTTGATCACGGCGCGGAGCCCCTCCGGTTTAGAGGGGGACCTCCAGGCGGCCTCCCGCGGGGCGGGGGATGAATCCGACCTTCCCATTGGGTCGAAGCTCGGCGAAGCTACCGCTCTAGTGGACATCGCTCCGTCGGACGACGCCCGGGAGGAGATCCTGACGCTGGCCGCGACGGTGGCCCCACCTGCGGGCCCAGCAAGGCTCTCCATTGTCCTGCGGGGAGGCGGTGAGCCGTACCCCGGCTGTATCGTGCGATTCGACCCCAGTTCGGGGGCAGCGGTGGACGTTCTGGGCTCAGACGGCCGAATCGGCGTCACCGACCAAAATGGCAGTGTCACATTCCGGGTGCCGCCCCATTCGACGCTCGCCGTCGAGGTGATCCCGTTTGGAACGGATGCCGTTGAGCGTTGGTCTGTCGCAACGCCAGGCCCTGGTGAAACGCGCGACTTTCCCATTTCGCTGCCACCGCGCTCCGTCAGGACGTCGCAGCTCGAGGTGATCGATCGGGACTCCGGCCAGCCCATAGAAGGCGCAGAATTGCGGGTGGTCGACGGGGGCCTCACGGGCACCGTGTTTACGGCCACGACCGGCCCATCGGGCGTGTTGACTGTTCCTATTCCGACGAGCGGGCGCCTCACCGTTTCTGCGGCGGGGTACATCGAGCGAAGCGCCCTGATTCGGGGGGACAACGCCCCACCCACGGGACTCTTGCACCTGATGCGCCCATCGGCCCTTAGCGGCCGGATTCCTGAAGTGCTCGCGAGCCGTGGCGCGAAGGTCACGCTGGAAGAGCTGCGAGCCAGCGGCGCGTTCGCGTTCAAGGAGACCACGCTGCGGCTGGCGGATCTACCGCCGAAGCGCTCGGTCGGCGACGATATCCTCGACGACCTCACGGGCACGAGCGTCCGTTTCCGGAGCGGCACTCAGCGACTATCGGCAAAGGCATACGACGCCAGAGTCTCCCCCGACGGCCGTTGGGAGATCACCGGGGTTCATGTGCCAATGGCGGCCCAGGCGTTGGAGGGCGGTCGCCTGACTCTGCGCTATGGGACCCGCATGCTCGTCCTCGCGGACGATCTGGTTCTGAAGCCCGGCGACCGCAAGGAGGTGCCCTTTCTGGCGGACTGGGACGCGCAACAGTCCGCATTCGAAGCGGCCGACGACTGACCGTTCACTCCCCCGTGAGAAAGCCGCACGCCGAAGTACTGTGCCAGGATCGTTCCTCTACTTTTGGAAGGACTTTTCGTCCGGAGCAGATTCGCCTCCGGTTCGTGCCGCCCCCAGGTTGAGCGCCGCGGCAAAGGAGAGGGCTCTTGCTGCCCGGGTGCAACCAGCGCTGCCATGCATCGTCTGACTCTCTACAGGAGGCGATGATGACAAGGCGAAGCAGACGAGACGTTCCGGGGAGTTGGCACCATGTGGTCAACAGGGGAATCGCAAGGCGAACCATCTTCGAGGGGCGTGACGATACGAGGTACTTCCTCTCGCGGCTGGCACAGGAGGTGCGGAGGGGCCGGATCGAGGTCCATGCTTACTCGCTCCTGACGACGCACTACCACCTTCTCGTGCGCAGCCCGGTGGGGGAACTCTCTGCTGCGATGGGGCGCATCCAGAATGCCTACGTGCGCTACTTCAATCGGAAGCGGCGCCGGGACGGACCTCTGTTTCGTGGTCGCTTTAGTTCGAAGCGGGTCAGCTGCGAGGTGTACCGCCGAGTGGTCGCGCGCTACATCGACTACAACCAGGTCAAAGCCGGTCTGTGCTCGCTCCCCTGGGGCTATCCCTGGGGAAGTGCAGTCGCTTATGTCCATCGGTCCGGCCCTCGCTGGCTTACGCGGGACTGGCTTGAGGGCGTCGTCATGGAGGAGGCGAACAGAGACGAGGCTCCAGCGGAGGCCTACAAGCGGCGCATGGGCAGGCCGCTTGGGGATGACGTATGGCGATGGGTCGAGGCGCGGAGCCGCGTTCATCCAAGGTCCCCCAGTCCCTACGATGACATGCTTCTCTCGGCACCCGACCAAGTCCTGGATTGGATGAGGAGGAAAGCGCGCCTCGCGGATGGAAGTACCTCGGGCGAGCCGTTGGCTGACGAGGAGACGGTCGACGGCCTTGCTAGTGTTCACGCGCCACACCTGCCGCTTGAATCTCACTCGGGTCGTCCTACCGATGTCGCCTTCGTGCTTCGCGTATCGATGCTAAGGGACGTAGCCTGCTGCTCATGGGAGGCGATTGCCGTACGCACCGAGCGCACCGCCTCAGCCTGCTGGAGCGCCTATCGGAAGCACCATCAGCGATGGCTTACCGAGTACTCGGACTACAGCACGGCTGCTGAAGTCGTGGCGCAGCAGTCGATTGCACGGATGCTCCGCCATATGTGACAGTGGACAGACTCACCCTGTGCAGCAGCGATCTGAGAGTTCGTTCCGGAACACTCCAAAAACGAAAAAACGATCCTGGCACGGTACCTCCTCTACCGTTCTCGTGCGGGTACTGCCTCGTTGATGATCATCCGGTTGTTGAAGTCGCGGCTCTCGCCCTCACCGCCCACTTGGCTGTCGGCACCGTAGGTCCAGATCAAAATCTCGTCGCCGTCGGCCTCCAGGATGTACTCGTGGCCCCAGGGGTCCCTGGGGACCTTCTCCTGCGCAAGGTACTTCGCGCCCGCTGAGTCCGGTATCACGAGCTCTTCGAGGGTCTCCGGGTAGCGCTGGTTGTTGATGAAGTACTGCGTCGCGGCCGAATGGATCTGCATGATGCTCGCCTTGGCGACCGCCACTCTGGAGGCCTTGAGGGACTTCGACGGTTCCGGAAAGGCTGTTCGGATCAACTCGTCGATTCCTTCCGCATCGATGTCCAGCTCCAATCGCACTTCGAGCCCCTTCTGCTCCACGCGAATCGACTCGAGGATCCGTTCCACCTCACGGGGCAGCCCCCGAAACGCCTCGGCCAAGTCGATGAGATCCTCGACCAGGTCGCGGACTTCCTCCGTGCCCTCCTCATCCTCACACAAGACATAGGCGCGGACCGCGAACCCGTCGTCGAGCTGCGCCTCCAAAGCGACGGTCTCGATGTCATTCAAGGCCAGAGCTTCCCGCTTAGAGAGGACCCGGCCAAGTTCCTGCACCATTTCTTGGCGGACTTCCGCAGGGAGCGCGGACCACGCTGAGGCGGCGACCAACGTGCGCCCGGAGGGCATCCCATGGAGAGCGTCGAAGAGACCGCCGGTCTGCTCGCCAAGCTCAAGCGCATCCGCGACGGCCTTGTCCCAGGCACCCTCCTCGTCTCGGTCGCGGTAGTAGACGAGCTCGTCGCCCATGGCGACGAGGCCGTCGCCGAGATGGGCCATGAAGCCGTCGTAGTGGTTTGGGTAGGCGTCGTGCTCGCCCACGCGCGTGGGCGTCGCCGTGCGCATGAGGCTGAGCGTTGACGGGTGCTCCCAATCTGCCGCGAGCTCCAGCGTCGCGCCCGCGTTTGCCTTGACGGGGCCGACGTAGCCTGTATTCGGGTCCACGAGCGCGGCCGCGAATGCCTCGGCGAGCGCTCCCTCTCCGCGCAAATCGCCCGTGAACGGCCGGCGGTCATAGCTGGCCGTGTAGGAGTCTACTTCGAGCCAGTATTCACCGTCTTCGTCGACGCTCGCTCTGAGTTCCCCTGTGTTGTATTCACCGCGAACGATCTGTTGCGGTCGGCTAAGCTTGGCGGCGTCCGCTGCATCGCCGCCCCGCAGAAGAATCAGGACTCCAGGGCGGCCGCCAACCGCCTCGATACCGGAGAACGTCAACTCGCTGAGTTCGCCCATTTCAAAGCCCATCTCTTTCGCGAAGCTGCTTTGCATTTCCGCCCAGCCTTCGCGGATAGGCTCCTGTGCGACGAAGCGTTGGAACGCGGATGAGTCGCGCAGTGCGGCCATGTCGAAGTGGGCCACAACAAACGCATCTTGGTGCAGGTGCGAGAATGCGGGCGGGGCGGTATCTCCGGAGCAAGCGACGACGGTGCAGGTCGCGAGAGCTGAGGTCGTGAGGGCGAACTTCATGGCCTCAGCTTAACCGCCCAACCGGAGAAACATGTCGCCGTTCAAAGTACGGAGCCAGGATCATTCTTTCGTTTTTGGCCGGCCCAGCGCGACCAGCTAGAACGCGCCAGGTTCCCGCAGCACGGCGGCTGCGGGCAATGGGGATAGGGGAGGCCCGCAATGTGCCGCATTTGCCAGTACTGCAATGCGTGATCCTGATTCCTACGGCGAACGTCGTGCGGATGTCAAGGACTACGGCGTTTGGCGGAAACAGCCATGGAGCAGCAACGCAGTTGATGGGCTGGCAGAAATCTGGGACAGATTGTAAAAGGGCGCCGTGCTCAACGGTGCTTCGGTACTTGACCGAACGGCACCTGAATTGGTGCCCCAGCCCATGACCATCGGCACCGCCCGCATACATGCCTCAGCTGGACGGGCTCAGGGCTTTCGCCGTGGCGGCGGTCGCGGTCGCGCATTGGGTCCCGCAGAGGCTCCAGTTTGGCTTTCCGTGGGGCTGTCTCTTATACACATCTGACGCTGCCGACGATATGCAGTGTGTAGA
>CAJXRJ010000191.1 GCA_913058555.1 uncultured bacterium | reverse complement strand
GCTCCAGGCGGCCTTGGGCTCGCTTGAGTCGCCGTTCGAGCCCCGGGATTTTCCCGCGTCTAGTGCGTGCAAGAACTTCCGGCGGCCTCGATCGCTTGCTCCGGAGGCCGCGGCTCAGCCCGCAACTGCTCTTTTTCGAGACCCTTTGGCTCAACCCCCATGTGCGGGCGTGTCGACACACCAGAGCGAGACCGCCGGGCATTTGTCCCCATCGAGTGCGGCCTCTCTAACGCAATCGGGAAGGAACCGTGATCCGCAGCAAAAAGAGCGTCGTAGGCCTCGACCTCGGCACCTCGGTGGTGAAAGCCGTCGAGATCACGCTAGAGGGACAAGAGCCAGTCATAACCGGCTTCAGCCGAGTCGAACTGCCCCCAGGGGGCAGCATCGATGAGGCCGTGAAGCAGGTCTTCAAGGAGGGCAAGTTTCGCTCGAAGCGTGTCGTAACCGGGGTTTCCGGTCAGGACACGGTCGTTCGTTACCTGTCGATGCCCCGGATGACCGACTCCGAGCTGAAGCAAGCCATTCAGTTCGAAGCCGACAAGCTGGTGGCCTCCGACGAGGAGTTCATCATCGACTGCTTGCCCTTGGACCGTCGCGAGGACAATGACCAGCGCGACTCCATGAAGGTGCTCGTGGCGGCCTGCAGCCAAGACCGGCTCCAGGGTCAAGCGGCCATGATCCAAGGTGCCGGGCTCCTGCCCATCGCCATCGATCTGGACCTCTTCGCGATTGCGAACGCCTGGGAGATGTGCGTCTTGCCGGATGCCGACGGGATCGACCCCGAGGACATTCGCGCGACCGCCCTCGTCGATGTCGGCGCCAAGGCCACGTCCATCAACGTGATGCGCGGCGGCACTAGCTGCTTCAGCCGCGAGATCCCGATCGGCGGCGCGAGCATGACCCAAGCGGTCGCCCGTCGCCTCGGCATCGAAGGCTTCGAAGCCGAAGCCATCAAGCGTGCCTCCGAAGACCACCAGGCCGAAGTGCGCACAGCCATCGGTCCGGTCCTTGAAGACCTCGCCTCCGAGCTCGTCCTGTCCATGGACTACGTCGAGCACAACGAAGGCGTCACGGTCACAGAGATCCTGCTCTCCGGCGGAGGCGTCCTCGCCCCCGGTGCCGCTGAGTACATCGAACAGTCCATCGCCCGTCCGACCCGGCTCTGGAACCCCCTCGAGGGCCTGCGCGTTGATGTCAACCGACTCGACGTGGAAGAACTCGAGGCTTGGGCCCCATCCCTCGTCGTCGCCGTCGGCCTTGCCTCCCGGGTGCGCATCTAATGATTACGATCAACCTGCTTCCTGACGAGTACCGCAGACGCGCGAAGTCCCCGATCGGAATGATCGCGGCCATCGCAGCGGCCGTCCTCGTCAATGCCTCGCTCATCGCCTACTACGGCTATCTCGAATTCGGCACGAGCGCCAACATCGAAACGACCCGTTCGGTGCTGCAGCTCGACCTTGACGGCCTCAAGCCGCAGGTCGCTTACCACGAGAAGCTCGAGAAGGAGATCAAGACGCGGTCCGCCCGCGAGATGACCCTGTCCGAAATTACGCGCAACCGCGTGCTCTGGACCAAGACCCTCGACGAGGTGTTGGACATCGTCCATGCCGGACGCGAGGGCATCGAGCACTTCATCTGGTTCGAGGACATCGACGTCAAGATGGCCGGCGGCGGCGGCAACGGCCGCGGTGGCTACGGCGAGATGAAGGCCTCTGGCCACTCTGGATCCGACCAGTACGACCAGGTCGCCAACTTCCTCGGTGACATCGAAGACCGCCAGCTTTCATCGCTGTGGCAGCTCTTCGACAAGCCGAAGGCGCCCGAGGCTCGGATCAACGATCCCGACCCCGACCTGATCCCGTCCGTGAACTGGGCCTTCCCGCTCACGATCGCACTCCTCAGCCCTGACGACCGCGTCAAGAACCGCAGCGAAGCTGGGGAGAAGAAGCAGTGAACGAGAGGAAATTCTGGATCACCTTCGCGAGCGTCACCGGAGCGGTGGCGTTGGGCGCCGGCTACATGATCTACAACGAGATGGGCCAAATCGATGCGGCCCGTCAAACCGTCGCGAAGATCCGCGAGGACATCAAGGTCGCCAGGGACACCGTTCGCAAGACGCCTGACGTCGAGCGTGAGGTCATCGTCCTGCGTGAGATCGCCGACCGGATCCGCGAGGTTCTGCCCGACACCAAGGACCTTCTGAACGTCATCCGTGACTTCCAGCAGTACTCCAAGGAGTCCGGCGTGCGCCCCTCGGCATTCCGCCCGAGCCAGAGCAACGATCGCGGCCGCAAGCAGGCGGGCGCCTTCGAGAAGGTGGCTTACCAGCTGACGATGACCGGGGACACTTTCCAGTTCCTTGAATTCCTCAACAAGATCGAGACCCACAGCCGGTTCATGGCCGTGTCCTCGTTCAAGGTCAACGCGGCTTCGCGCAAGGCCCTCGAGGACGACGGCGTCGCCAACCACCGCATCCAAATGGAGGTCGAGACGTACAAGTACGTGCCGACCAACGTGGACGGCGATGGCGTGGACATCAACGGCTACGAGCGCAAGCGCGACCTTCTGGCCGGCGAGATCAACCGCCGCCGCCAGGCGCTGACCCTCCAAACGTTCCGCTACCGCGGCCCCCGTGGCCGCCGTGACCCCCTCATCGACCCCCGCGTTCCGGCGCGCGTCGACGATCCGAACGCCTGGACTGTCCAGCGTCAGATGGAGGAGGTCGACGAGCTGATTCGCCGCATGGCCGAGGCCCAGAAGTACTGGGAAGCGTCCAACGCCGCGGGCTCCGTCCTGGAGCGCATGGTGCAGCGCAGCGAGCTCGAGAAGCTGCTCGTCATGCTCGATGACGACATCCGTCGGATCGAGAAAGACGGTCGCATCAACTACAAGCCGGCCGAGAAGCGCCTCAGCGTGGGGGTCACCGATCCCCTCGGTGAACTGCGCCTAGCCCTCAACGCCTCGAAGCCCAACCAGGGTCCGAGCATCGCGGAGATGCAGACCGTGGGGGACACGATGGTCAAGCACATCGAGGACGGCGAGTACGACAGCGCCCTCGATTCCTTCAAGGCCCTCAGCGACTCGCTGAAGCTTGTGAAAGACCCACAGGAGCGCGTCGACCTCGCCGACTGGCTCCGCATGCTCGCCGACGACGCGAAGACCCTTCGGGACTTCGGCCGCATCGAGCTTGTCATCGGCGGCTATGCGCTGCACGAGGACTATGAGCCCGTGATCATCATCGGAGGGAAGCGCCGCAGCATTGGCGATCCCGTCGGAGACGAACTCATCGTCCATGACGTCCGAGCGAACGAGGTGGACTTTGTCTTCCGCGGCGCCGTGCTCACGCGCGAGTTCTGATTCAAACCAATTGAGCGAACGGGCCCAGCGCCGCATCCAGCGGCGCGGGACCGATCGCATCCCTTCCAACTACCGACCCCAACCGTCTACAACGTCCGCCTTGCGGACAGAGGAATCGTGGTGAACCCTCTCAAATCTCTTATTGCGCTGGCCGTCTCGGCTGCAGCGCTCATGCCCGCAGCTGCGGCCCAGGTGCCTAGCCTGGACGCGCGCGTCAACCTCGACATCGTCGAGCAAGACCTCAGCCTGGTGGTGCAGTTCCTGCGCGATCGCTCTGGTGCCAACATCGTCATCCTCGAAGGTGGCGGCCAGAAGGTGCGCGCCCTCAAGCTCTCCGATGTGTACTGGCGCGACGCCCTTGACTTCGCCGCTGAAGTCGCCGGTTGCGTGGTGGAAGAAGACAAGTCTGGCGTGCTAAGCATCAGCACTCCGAAGCGCGTCAGCTTCCAGTACGACGACCAGGACCTGCGTGAGGTTATCTCGTCGATCTCGACGCTGGCAGGTGCGAACATCGTCATGGGCCCCGAGGTCCAAGGCACGGTGCGCGTTCACCTCCAGGACGTTCCGTGGAAGGATGCCCTGGACGGCATCTGCAAGACGATGGGTTACACCGTCGTCCAGGAGCGTCGCAACTTCTACCGCGTCGTCGATCCGGTGAGCCTCGAGCAGCAGAAGGCCACGCGCAGCTACCAGCTACGCTACATTCGCCCCCAAAGCACCCGTGTTCCGGTTCTCAACTCGGACTTCATCAAGGGCGGCGCCGTGCCGCCGTCGGGTAGCCCAGCGGAGACGTTCACGATCCTTGAGGCCCTTCGCAAGGCCCTCTCCGATTCCGGCGAGCTGGACTTCATCGACGGCCAGAACGTGATCATCGTTCGCGACACCACCCAGGTGCATGAGACGATCCAAGAGATCATCCGCCGCTTGGACGTGGAGCCCGCGCAGATCTTCATCGACTTGAAGTTCGTCTCGACCACCAACACCGACGTGCTCAACCTCGGCGTTGACTACGGCGACAGCGGTCCTCAGGTGTCGATCAGCGGTTCGCAGATCCCGATCGCGCTGCCGTTCAGCATCGGCGACGGTGGCTTCGAGGATGGCATCATTGCTTCCGACCTCGGCTTTGGCCCCTTCGCTGGCAACGACCCGAACAACCTGCTCCAGAACGCTGGCGGCAACCTTCAGGCCCCCGCGACCATCTTCGGCGCGCTGTCCTTCACCCAGGTGCAGGCGACGCTTCGCATGCTCCAGCGCGACCAGAGCGCGGAGATCATCCAGGCGCCGAAGATCATCACGCTTGATGGCAACGAAGCCACGATCTTCGTCGGTGAGACCGTCCGCTACGCCGAGGCGAAGTCGGAACAAGGCCAGGCCGGCGGCCTGCAGCTCACCGTCCAGGAAGCGTCGGGCTCGCCCGTCGAGATTGGTTTCCAGCTGCTGGTCAAGCCGAACGTGATCCCGGGTACCCGCAAGATCCAGTTGGAGGTCGTCCCGAAGGAGACCAGCCTCTCGGGTACCGGCTCCACGAGCCTTGCGCCCGCTGGCTTCGACGTCTTCACGGTTGGCTCCGCAGGTGCCCAGGGCACCATCGCGCTGCCCCGTACTCGCGCCTCGACCATGATCACGCAGATGATGCTCGAGAGCGGTCAGACGGCCGTCATCGGTGGACTGACCACCGACGCCGACTCCAAGACCCTCACCCGCGTCCCCTACATCTCCCGCGTGCCGATCCTCGGTGAGCTCTTCAAGTTCCGCAACGAAGCCCGTGAGCGCCGGAACCTGATGATCTTCATTACCCCGACGCTTGTGCATAACTCCGACGACGCCGAATTCCTGCTCCAGCAGGAGCTTCAGCGCCGCAAGAACCGTCTCCACGACGAAGTCGAGGCCCTGCTCGATACCGAGGACCCCCTCGACTGAGCGCGGCTCCTGTCCCTCCGCCTGTCTGCCACGTGGCGGGTGGGGGGAGTCGAATGGCGACGGCCGGTCTTCCTTTAGAGGGGGGCCGGCCGTCGCTCGTTGGGGGGTAGGTGATTCGCGGTGGCTTGGCTTGGTCGCCCATTAAGCGTCGCAAGGGGGGCGGCCTCGCCCTCTCCGGTGAGAAATCCCCTTGAGGCGGCGCCTCCACGCGTCGATAGCCCTGGTGCCGACCCGCCGCGGTGGCCCGGATGATGGGCCCCCGGGTCATGGCCCCCCTTTTTCGATCCCGACATTCGACTCGGGGCCCTCGCTCTGCGACAGTGCGAGAGCAAAGGGAGCCACGAAGGGTCCCGGCGCCCATCAACCGTTCACCGGACCGCTAAGGGCCGAGGATGACGGCATCAGGTGGCCCCCTCGGATTTCGATCCGCCCGGGACATGCTGGCCCGACACCCCGTTCCCGGTCCGCGCCTTCCACGGCGCCGCGCCCGCTCGAAGCTCGAGGGCAGCGCGCCGACCCCTGAAAACCAATGCCGCGTTCCCGGAGACTCCGGGACGCAATGGGATCTCCGCCGCACCCGCTGCTGGATCCGGTTCCGGGCCACCCCTGGTCCCCTCGCTCGCCTTCGGTGACGCCTTACGCGTCCTGGAGCTCGCAAGGGGATCTTGAGAGTGCCTGCGTTCCGGATGCCACCGCGCGGATGGCGCGGCCCTGCCTCACGGAAAGTGAGGCGCGCCAGATTCCGCCCACTGCAATGACAGATCAAAATCACGCCAGCTCTCCTTGGAACGCCCTCGGAGATGCCGGCCACGCCGCCTCCTCGAGTCCTTCCCTCGGCGCCGGCTCCCCACTCGCACTCACCTCACTCCTTCCCTGCTGGACTTCCTCTGATGATGAGGGCGTGCCTGGTAGCTCCTTTGGTGCAGGGCTAGGGTCCGGCTCCGCGTCCTCGGAAGGGGCCAACGCGGCCCCCAAGCGCAAGCGCAAGGCCTCGAAGAAGAAGCCCGCGCGGACCCGCCGAAAGCCGGCTGGTAACGATGCCGGTGACTCAGCGGCGGATACCGCAGCTGACCCCTCCGGCGGATCAGCCGCCGAATCCCCCAGCGAGCCCGCTGGGGATGGTGATGGGCCCTCACGCAAGAAGGCGCCGCGCAAGCGCCCTTCCCGCAAGAAGAAGTCCGCGGTGGAATCCAGCCCAGATGCGGAGAGTCGCGGGGACGATCGCGAAGGGGACGCAGGCAATGCTCCCGAAAGCCGCTCCTCCCGTGCTACCGAGCGCGAGCCCAGTGACGATTCCGGCGCACCGGCGCCCAAGACCCGTCGCAAGCGCCGCAGTCGATCGAAGGCTTCGGAAGCGGATTCGGACTCTGACGCCGTTGCCGCGAACCCAGAGGACGCGGACTCCGGACGTACCTCTCGATCGGACGAAGCAGCCTCCGACGATTCGAGTGAAAGCGAAGCCGCGCGGAAGCGTAGGCGACGTGGCTCCCGTGGGGGACGACGCCGCAAGCGCCAGGACGAAGACGCCGTGGCGATCGATTCGATCCCCGGTGAAGATGACGACATGGACCTCGCCGGGCCCAGCGGTGAGTCCGATGACGACCGCGACGGGGACGCTCCCCGCAAATCCCGCAAGAAGCGCGCGAAGAAGGCCCGACGGACGTCGTCGAGTGCCAAGGACGCTGATTCTGGCAGCGAGGAGCGTGATCAGCGCCGGGACGGCGAGGATGACGACGAGGATCGCGGGGGCAAGAAAAAGCGCAAACGGCGCCGCTCAAGGCGCCGCGGGAAAGACGACGAGTCCGATGACGACGAGGTCCAAGACGAAGGGGCCAGCGGCCGTTCGGATCGCGACGACGATGACTCGGACGACGATGGGGCGAAGCGCAAGCGTGGCCGCAAGAAGACCGGGCGCAGCGCATCGACCAAAACCGCAGAGGAGAAAGCCGCCGAGGCTGAGGCCCTGCGCGTCATGACGATCGCTGTCAACGCGGTCGAGCCTGAGGAGCGGCGTGTGGCGGTATTCCATGGGGACCGTATCACCGACTTCCTCATGAACGCGGAGAGCCAGAAGACCCTGGTCAATGACATCTACCGCGGTCGCGTCGTGAACCTTGAGCCGGCGATCGGGGCGGCGTTCATCGACTTTGGGCAGGGGCGCAACGGATTCCTGCACACCTCTGACGTCTTGCCCGTCTACGGGGACGACGGCTTCAAGCTGGATGATCTTCTGAAGGCCGGCATTCACGACGAAGAAGGGGACCACGACGCCGACTGGTCAGAGGAGCGCGACGCGCTCGATGACGTGATCGAGGAGATCTCCGACGTCGATACACTCGATGACGATGACGACCACGAAGACCACGCGGCTGAAGAGTCCCATGACGATTCGGAGGTTGACGGGGACGAAGACCCTGCCGGTGAGGCCCCGGATGAAGAGGGGCACGACGACGATCACGAAGACGACGATCACGACGACGAAGACGATCAGGGGCCCGATGGGGATTCCGACGAGGCTCCGATCCGCGTGATCCGCGGCCGCACAAGCCGTCCGAGCTCTTCCCACATGGCCGTGCTCGACGGCGACGATGGTGGGGATCGGGATTCCGGCGGCTCCGGTGGGGATGGCGAGAGTGCCCCGCGCCGAAAGAAGCGTTCCCGCTCCAAGAAGAAGGCTTCGCGGTCCGACTCAAGGGGCGAGGGCTCCGACGGCGAGGGCTCTGACTCGAAGGGTTCGGGCAGGGCCGCCAAGAAAGGCTCGAAGAAGAAGGCTTCCAAGAAGAAGGCTTCGAAGAAGAAAGCCAAGGCAAGCGGCCGGAGTGCCTCGGAGAAGGGTTCTGGAAGGAGCTCCTCGAAGAAGTCCTCCAAGAGCTCCCGGACAAAGACCTCGGGCGGCAGCTCCTCCCGTCGCAAGTCGGGCGCAGGAACGCGCGGCCGCGGCTCCCGCGAGCGTCGACCCCAGCGCGAACGGCTGCCCATCGACCAGCTCCTCAAGGTGGGGGATCAGGTCGTCGTGCAGATCACGAAGGACGCGATCGGCGATAAGGGACCTACCCTGACGACGTACATCTCGATGCCTGGGCGCTACCTCGTCCTGATGCCGTCGATGTCCCGCACGGGTGTGAGCCGCAAGATCCCCGACGAGAAGGAGCGCAAGCGCCTCAAGCGGATCTTGGCCAGCATGAACACGCCGAAGGACATGGGCGTCATCGTGCGCACGGCCGGTGTCGGCCGCACGAAGACGGATCTTCAGCGCGACCTCGATTACCTTCTGGGCCTTTGGGAATCCTTCGGTGAGAAGCTCACCAAGAGCCGCGGCCCCGCGCCGCTGTACCTCGAGTCCGATGTCGCCACGCGCACCCTGCGGGACCTCTTCAACCGCCAAACGAAAGAGGTGATCGTCGACGACTTCACGGTGTACGAGCAGATGGTGTCCTTCGCGAAGGCGCTCATGCCGGAGCACGTGGGGCGCATCAGGAAGCATGAGGGCGACCGGCCGCTGTTCCAGGACTGCGGTATTGAACAGGACTTCGAGCGCATCTTCTCGCGCCGCGTGGACCTGCCCTCCGGTGGCTCGATCGTGTTCGACCAGGCCGAGGCACTCGTGGCCATCGACGTGAACTCCGGCCGCACCCGTACCGACAGCTACGACTTCGAGGACATCGCCTTGAAGACGAACCTCGAGGCGGTCCCCGAGATTGCGCGTCAGATCAAGCTGCGCGACTTGGGCGGCATCATCGTCTGCGACTTCATCGATATGGTTCGCTCGTCGAGCAACCGCGCCGTCGAGAAGTCCTTGCGGGACGAGCTCAGCGATGACCGCGCCCGGAGCAAGCTGGGCCGCATCAGTCAATTCGGATTGTTGGAGCTCACGCGCCAGCGACTTGGCCCGGGAACCCACAAGAAGGTCTTCGGAGCCTGCCCCCGATGCCGAGGCACAGGCCGGATTCGCTCCGTCGAGTCCAGGTCCCAGGCCATCCTGCGCCGCCTCGGCGGTGCCGTGGTCCAGAAGGGCTTCAGCCGGGTCGAGGTCCGGGCCCATCCCGAGGTCGTGGCCTATCTGAAAGAGGACCTCTGGGACTGGGTGCGCGCCATGGAGCACCGTTCCGAGAAGGAGATCATCCTGACGCCGGTGCCCGATCAGGCCGAGGACAGCGTTCTCAGGTACCTCAGGGCCGATGGGCGCGAGGTTCGCCCCGGCGGCCGCCGGAAGCGTTAGAGCCGGCCGAGTCGCCATGGGGACCCCTTTGACGGGGGCCCTGGGGACTCTTGACCATCGATCGGAGCGGGGGGCTTGTGCCTGGCACGGGCCCCCCGTACCCTTTTCGCCCCCTCGGCCATGCCGAGCGGCCCCCGGGAGGATTTCACCGGGGGAGAGCCAGAGAGCGAGTCGCCCAGCACCAGCCTTCATCGGCCAACAGCACTTCCCGGCGCCCGAGCCCTGGACCTATTCATCATGTACGCGATCATCAGCGACCGTAACAATCAGGCGACCGTCAGGGTCGGCGACGAGATCCTCTGCGATCTCATGGGAGACGCCGAGCGCGGCGCCTCCATCACTTTCGACAACGTCCTTATGGTCGGCGGCGAAGGCGAAACCCGCATTGGCAAGCCCATGGTGGCCGGCGCCTCCGTGGTCGGCGAGATCGTCGGCCTTGAGCGTGGCTCCAAGGTGGTGGTCTTCCGCTTCAAGCGCCGCAAGAACATCCGCGTGAAGCGCGGACACCGTCAGTCATACACGCGCGTCCGTATCACCAGCATCAACGTCTAGTTTGGCCCTCCCGTTCCGTGCGCCCTTGACGGGGACCTAACGCGCGACCGGGACTGGCCTTCGAGGAAATACACATGGCACATAAGAAGGGACAGGGCTCAACCCGTAACGGCCGCGACTCCAACCCCCAATTCCGGGGCGTCAAGCGCTTTGGCGGTCAAGAAGTCACCGCTGGCACGATCATCGTTCGCCAGTGCGGCACCAAGTTCAAGCAAGGCAAGAACGTCGGCCTTGGCAAGGACTACACCATCTACGCCCTCGTCGACGGAACCGTTCGGTTCCAGACGGGTCGCCGGGTCCACGTCGACCCGATCGCTAACTGAGAGGACCCTTTCGGGCCGCGCGCGAGCGCCGGCTTGATGGGCGATCGACACACCAGGCCGGGCGTGCGGGTTCTACAGGAGCCGGCGCGCCCGTTCTGCATTCGGAGGGGATCTCCGGGATTGAAACGTCATGACGAGTTTCCGCGATGAAGCTGAGATCGAAGTAGCTGCAGGCAAGGGCGGTGACGGGACCGTTTCGTTCCGCCACGAGGCGCACGTCGCCAACGGGGGTCCCGACGGCGGAGACGGCGGCCGCGGCGGCAGCGTCATCTTCCATGCGGACTCGAGCGTCCACTCGCTGCTGGACATCGGTCGGCGCTTCCGCCTCGCGGCGAAGAACGGCCAGCCGGGTGGTCCGCGCAAGTGCACCGGCAGGAGCGCGAGCGATCTCGAGGTCCGGGTGCCGGTGGGAACCCTCGTCTTCGACTCGGAGCGCGGCAACCTCTTGCGGGACCTGAAGGAGCCCGGCGAAAGCCTCGTCGTGGCCAAGGGGGGCTCCCCCGGCAAGGGC